>JABJMI010000633.1 GCA_018659505.1 Planctomicrobium sp. | reverse complement strand
CTCAAAATCTTGCTTTCCATTCAGAGATTTCAGGATCGTTGGCTGACATTCTTATAGCAGATCACACGCCTGCGGGAAGAGATGAAATGAATCCAAAGTGTTTGTCAAAAAGCCGTAACGACCTACACTCCATAGGAAACAGATTTATGTTGTTCGTTGAGACAAGTTGATGTCCATTGAAATTCGTGAAATTGAAACTGGCTGGGTTTTTGAGGCTCAGCAGTTCTTTGAATTTCCTCGTGCAGAACTCTTTGAGTTTTTCGGGGATGCAGCCAACCTGGAAGCAATCACTCCCCCCTGGTTGAATTTCAAAGTGATCACACCGCAACCGATTGAAATGCAAGTTGGTGCGTTGATTGACTACAAATTGAAGCTGCACATGATTCCTATCAAATGGCGAACAGAGATTTCAGTTTGGGAACCACCCGTCCGTTTCACCGATAGCCAGTTGAAAGGTCCATACAAAAAATGGATTCACGAACACACATTTATTGAACAAGACGATGGGACGCTGATGATAGACCGTGTGGAGTATGACGTTCCACTTGGAAGACTTGCTCACTCACTGGCAGTCCGGAAAGACCTCGAAAAAATATTTGCTTACCGACAAAAAGTGCTGACTCATCGTTTCTCTCAACCACATCGTCAGACCGAACTTGAAGATTAAATCCTCTTATGATGCACAATGTCCCAGAGATTCGTATTCGCCAACTCAACCAGAACGAGATCAACCCGGATGGAGACTACGTTCTTTATTGGATGATTGCGAACCGGCGAGTCCATTCTAATTATTCTTTCCAGCGAGCGGTGGATTATGCGCAAGAGCTAAATAAACCATTGATTATTTTTGAGGCACTGCGAATCAATTACCGTTGGGCAAGTGACAGAATTCATCGCTTTGTCATGCAAGGCATCGCTCAACAGCGGAAGAATTTCGAGAATTCCGCTGTCACCTATTACTGCTATGTCGAACCGGAAAATCAACATGGCAACGGTCTGCTGGAAGAACTCGCGAGAAAAGCATGCGTTGTCGTGTCGGACGACTTCCCGTGTTTCTTTTTGCCGACAATGCTGAAGCTTGTCTCGCGTCGACTTAAAGTGAAATTAGAAGCAGTCGATTCCAACGGTTTATTTCCAATGTATGCCACGGAACGAGTCTTCACGCGGGCACATTCTTTTCGACGATTTCTACAGAAAGAACTGCGACCACATCTCGAAGACTTTCCTAAACAACATGCTTTGCAAGGTGTACAACTCGCTGCCTCAATTGATGTTCCCAAAAAAATCTTGAAGAGATGGCCGGAAGCGACTGACGAGTTTTTGAAAGCCAGCAGCGAAACTCTTTCTAAATTAGACATTGATCATGATGTTAAGCCAGCTGCATTTGATGGAGGAGAAGAGACTGCTGTGCGAGTCTTAAAGTCGTTCTTGCAGGACGGATTCGAACGGTATGCTAACGACCGAAACCACCCCGATACCGATTCCAGTAGCGGACTTTCTCCCTATCTGCATTTCGGGAATATTTCTGCTCACACAATCTTTAACGCCATCGCAGATCAAGAGGGCTGGACGCCAGCAAACCTGGCTGAGAAACCAAACGGATCACGAGATGGCTGGTGGGGAATGTCTGAACATGCTGAGGGATTTCTAGACGAACTCATTACATGGCGAGAGTTGGGCTACAACATGTGCTCTCACCTAAAGAATTACGACAAGTTCGAATCTCTCCCCGATTGGGCGAAAACAACAATCGAAGAACATGCCAGTGATGAGCGACTGTATATTTATTCACTCGAAGAATTCGAACATGCTCAGACTCATGACGAAGTCTGGAACGCTGCACAGCGGCAACTTGTCCGCGACGGAAAGATGCACAACTATCTGCGCATGTTGTGGGGAAAAAAGATTTTTGAGTGGAGTGAAACACCCCAGGAGTCGCTGCGAATCATGATTGAGTTGAATAACAAATACGCCGTCGATGGACGATATCCGAACAGTTACTCAGGCATCTTCTGG
>JABJMI010000083.1 GCA_018659505.1 Planctomicrobium sp. | reverse complement strand
GGGTTTTATATCATGTCAAGTGCGATGCGAGACGTCCCTGCATGGGGGATCAGTTTGGTTGTGAATTTGTCAATCCTAGCAGTCTTTAACGTCATTGTTTATGAAGGTTATAAGGACCAGGATAATACCGAAATCACCAGCGTCGTCGATGATGAGTTGCAACAGGAAGAGTTGCGATTCAACGAGACAGCCATGGATCAGATCGGCACAGAAGGTGTCGGTGCAACCATGACTCCATCGATGATAAGTGCAACGGCAGTCGGTCAGAATGAGACGCCAAGCGAAGACGAACTCGAAGAAATTCTGAATCCGGTTCTGAAGCCGTTATCAGAAGTTTCAGCAGTTGTTATGGAAGGTGACCTTGCACAACAGGTGGAAATTGCTGGTGATTCTGATAATGTAGCCGGGGGAGTTGAAGGTGCTCTTGATCGCGTTTCCTACGAAATTCGCAATTCACTGCGCAATCGTAAAACAATGGTCATCTGGCTATTCGACGCTTCTGGCTCATTGGACGAACGTCGAGAAGCGGTCGCGAAACGCTTCGAAAACATCTACAAGCAAGTTGGCGAAGCAGGGAAGACTGATGCTCTTTATTCGGTCATTGCTTCCTATGGACAAGGTTCCAACCTTCTCACAAAAGAGCCTATTCAAGACGTTGAGAAATTGAGCGAAATTGTTCGCAACTTAGAAACAGATAAATCTGGAAAAGAGTTCGTCTTCAAGGCTGCTGGGCAAGTCCTTGAGAAGTTTCAGACTTGGCATCGTCACGAAGGTCCATGGAACAAACTGGTATTCATCGTCACGGATGAAAAAGGCGATGACGCCCCACAGTACCTTGAATCAGTCATCACACTCGCTAAACGCTCGAATACAAAATTCTTCACAATCGGAAATGCCGCAATCTTCGGTCAGGAAAAAGGGTACGTGAAGTACACTTACGAAGATGGATTTGTTGACTATCTGCCTGTTGATCAAGGTCCAGAAAGTGCATTTCCAGATGCTGTTCAACTTCCATTTATTGGCAGCGGACAAGATTGGAAAGTCAAACAAATGTCTGCCAGTTACGGACCATACGCCTTAACACGATTATGTGCTGAAACAGGCGGCATGTATCTTATTACACAAGAAACTCGTGGGTATAGTTTCGACCGAGCGATCATGCGACGTTATTCACCAGACTACCGTCCTGCTCGTGTTCAAGAACAAGAAATCAAAAGGAACGGTGCCAAAAACGCACTTGTGAACACGGCTGCCAAAACCTATCAGTCAAACACTCCAGTTCCTAACCTAGTGTTCCGAGCTTACAACGACAACATCTTGCGTACTGAAATTGGCGAAGCACAAAAACCAGTGGCGGAAATCGATTACGCCTTGAAGAATCTGTACGACACAATCAGTTCGGGAGCAAAAGAACGAGAGAACTTGCGCGAACCACGCTGGCAGGCTGCCTTCGACCTCGCAATCGGAAGAATTCTCGCGATGCGAGTTCGTTACTTTGGATATAACCAAATGCTGGCGAACATGAAGGTCTCTCCGAAAAGCTTTGAGAGTGACAAAAGTAATATGTGGCGTCTCAAGCCATCCAGTGAAATTGCAACTGGTCCCGACATGAGAAACGCTGCTGCTTCAGCGAAAGAATACTTGAAACGCGTGATCGACGACCATCCCGGGACTCCCTGGGCGATGCTCGCTGAGCGCGAATTGAGTAACGATTTAGGTTGGTCTTGGGAAGAATTCGGTGAACCGATTCCTGGCTCAAATGGAATGCTGAGAGCCAATCAAGAAGAGGTTGCACGTCTACTATTAGCAGATGAAGAACAGCGGGCAATGCAAAGAAAGCAAGCTGCGAAGACTCGCAAACGACCTAATCTTTGATACATAACTGCTCCTAACATCTCTCATTATTCAATTTAGATACTATTCACATCAATTTGCATTTGTACAATATATTTTAGTTAGGCGGTTGCAGGAGGCATTTTCCGTCTATTGAGATATCGCTGAATGGGAATCAGTGGTCATCTCTTAGCATTCGTTTCTATATTATTTGATACTTTCTTTTATCTGAGATAGATCACATGCTCGGCAAAAGTGCCCCTCCAGTTATCATTTCTATCGTGGTTCATGCCGCTCTACTGGGAGCAATGGCGTTTTATAAACTCCAGATGAACAACGACCAAGATGTTGTCGCAGTTGAAACCGTCATCGCTGACGAACGTGCTCAACAAGAGTTCGAACAAGACCTGACGACAGAGATGAAAGTCTCTGAGAATATGTCAGTGCAGTCAGGCGGGATGGTCACCACCAACCTAGGTGCAGCGGCAGCTCAGCCGACTTCACAGACTAAAATCGAAACGTCTGAAGCAATTCAAGACCCCGAAATTACAGTCACTACGATCGCTGATATTTCGATTCCCGGTTTGGGAGAAATCGCACTCGACCTGGGTGAAGGTGAAGTCTCAGGAGAAGTTGGCGCACGTGTCGAAGGTTACGGAGCAGCGATGCACCGTATCACTCAAGAACTGACCCGCATGATGAAGAAAGAACCGGTCATGGCGGTCTGGCTTTTTGATGCTTCTAATAGCTTGAAGGATGACCGTAAAGAAATCAGCGACAATTTCCACAAGATCTACGAAGAATTGAATATCGCCAAGGAACAAGCCACCTCTAAAAAAATGCGATACGCTGCATTAGAGACAATGATTTGCAGTTACGGTGAAGGCATTAAGAAACTGATGCCAAAACCAAGCGGTGAGCTAGAAGACATTCGTAAAGCGATCGGACTCATTAAAGAAGATGAATCCGGTAAAGAGAATACTTTTTCATCAATCTCAGCGGTCATTGATGAATACGGAGCTGCAGCGGCTCGTAGTAAACGAAAACTTGCCATCATCGTACTGACTGATGAAACAGGAGACGATGAAGGCATTCTTGAAGAAGTGATCGCTAAAACAGAGCGATCTGGTTCACCTGTCTATTTCCTTGGTCGTGAAGCCATCTTTGGGTATCCCTACACTCGTGTCAGTTGGACTGATCCAGAACCACCCAATCTACATCACTGGATTCGAGTTGATCGCGGTCCGGAAACGGCGTTCCCAGAGTGTCTCCAATACGACGGTTTCGGTGGGCGCTGGGATTCTGCCTCCAGTGGATTTGGTCCATATGGTCAGGTTCGTCTTGCAAAGAAATCAGGAGGAATTTTCTTCCTTCTCAATTCGAAAGAAGCAAACCTGATCGGCAGCATGACGAACATGCAACGAAAATTCGATGATCTCGCCATGAAGGAATACGAACCGCTACTTCTTGCAAGAAGAGAGTATGAGTCGAGCCGCGCGAAGAACGAATTCCGGCAAACGATCTGGCAAGTTATTGTTGCTATGAATCCTCATTCAGGATTCGATCCGCAGTTGAATATTCGCAGGCAACATTACCCCATGGAACCTGAAGCATTCGAACAGGAAGCTGGGGCGCAATTCGCTAAAACAGTGCGTGCCATGGCGAAAATTAAAGAAGCGGTGAAAAGATTAGATGGTATTAAGAAGCTTCGCGCCGAAGAGCGTGAGCCCCGTTGGCGTGCTGCTTACGATCTCGCCTATGCCCAGTTACTTTCGTACCGTGTAAGACAATTCCAATTGCTCTTGGCACTCGATAAGCACGCAAAGGAAGATCCAAAACCGAAAGACCCGAAGGCAAACGAATGGAATGTTCGGCATATCGGGCAACTTCTTGCACCTGATGAAAAGCAAATCAAAGCGACAAAAGTTGATACTGCTCAGCTTGAGCAAGAAAGAACTCAAGCTGTAGCAATGTATAATCAAGTCATCAAAGAACATCCTGGCACACCGTGGGCGCAGCGAGCACAAGCCGAAAAGACTTGGGGATTTGGTATCGACTTTACTGAACGCTTTTGGGATCCCAAGTACAACGACCCGAAGTTTCAAGCACGCGTTCCTAAATTTTAATTCTTGATGATTTCAGTTAACTTATGACGACCGAAGGTTTCCTTCGGTCGTTTTTTTATGGCTCAATACGATAAATCAGAAGAGAGAGAAGAATGCCCGAGAACTGGACTCCTGCAGGTGAGACTGAAGATGGACTGCAATATGGCTCAGTTCTGCTTCAGAATGAATACATTCGATTAAAGCTAACAAACGCGGGTGCTTCCATTGTAGATGTCGAAGTTCCTGACCAGAACGGAGATTGGGGGAGTGTGGCTGTCTCGGCACCTGATCTTGAATACTATTTATCAAATGCTTCTGGACTAGGGACAACGCCCGGGAGATTCGCAAACCGCATTGGGCGCGGACAATTCGAACTCGATGGACAATCATACAACCTTGCCATCAACAACGGTCCCAATCACCTCCATGGTGGAAATGACGGCTTTGCAAAACGAGTCTGGCAGCT
>JABJMI010000415.1 GCA_018659505.1 Planctomicrobium sp. | reverse complement strand
TGATTTTGCATTCAATCTCGATTTATCTGCATCTGTTAAAGCAACCGCTTCCATCTTGACTGCAGCTGAACTGGTCTCAATAGAAGTAATATCGAATGACGTTTCGACTATGGACGAAATATCGCCGAGAAGTTCAACAGGTTTCCCCTTAGGAATGGGACCTAAGTTCCAGGCATTTTGTGGAGAGATTATTATTGCTTGAACCATTCTCCCTTCGACACGAATGCGTATCTCGGGGTTTTGGGGATCGTTAGTCCAGATGATGGCTCCCTGAGCGAATTCGCCTAATGACTTTGGTGTATATTCGAGTTCGATGGCAGCTTCCCCGCCTGGGGGAATCGTGTCCTGTTTGAGACCGCTAATTGTACACTTGCATTGAACCGGCCCTTTTGCCAACTCTAGCTCAACCTCTCCTTCATTCTTAATTACAAAAGCATGAGTTCCAGTCTCCTCTAACGCCATCTCACCGAAGTTGAAAAATTCTTCTTCGAGGACCGCAATGGGGTGCGGACCTTCGATTGTAAGATCAAATGGATTGGTCTGTTCAGTACCATCCACGGAAGGAGGAGGTTCGTCCTCATTTTTTTCAGTATCGTTGGGAGTTGGTTTATCACCATCAAACACGATGGTAGGGACTGTACTTGCCAACCACATCACGACTACGAACGAGATTATCAGCGTCACGACAATGGCAGAAATTTGTGAGAACTTCACGAGTCACCTTGATATCAAAGAACATTAAAGGAAGACTTCATTCTATGGGAGATTGATCGAAGGTCAAACTGAACTCAGTAACCGTTTGCTTTTTTATCGGACCTACTCAGGGTATTGGAAACATTGAAAGACCACGAAACACACAAATGACAAGAAAAGAGCAACGAGGCGGGCGGACCCATTGACCCTGTATCTTTTCTTTTGTGTCGTTCAGAGACAGTCGCTGTCAACATGTTTGTGATAAGTATCGGTTGTCTCGTCGCTTCGTTTAGGACCTCTTGGGGAAATGTTCCAGTTCGTCCCTTGTCGATTTACAGTCAACGTCTCAAAATAATAGGAGATGCTGATGCTCGACTGATGTTTGAAATAGTAGTCAGCGATGTACGGTATTTTGGGCACATATTTCATCAATTGAAACTACGATAGAAGATGACGTTGAACGAAAAAAAAAGAATTCTGATTGTTGAAGATGAAGAGGCCATCGCCAACGGATTACGATTTAACATGGAAGCCGAAGGTTACGATCCGGTTGTCTTAGGAGACGGTCCAGCGACACTGAATTACTTTGAAGAGAATTCGCACGATGTGGACCTGGTCATCCTGGATCTCATGTTGCCTGGCATGAGTGGATACGAAATCTGCCGAGCCATTCGCGAACGTGATCAGGTCATTCCTATTATCGTTCTCAGTGCTCGGACTCTCAGCGAAGATAAGTCACATGCGTTTGATTGCGGAACTGATCAGTACATCACGAAACCATTTAATTTGCCAGAACTGTTAAGCCGGGTTCGCAACCTGCTCAAGCGTCCGCGTGCTCAACCTGCTCCCAAGCATGCGACTGAAATGGAAGAGTTTCAAATTGCAGACGTCCAGATTAACTTTAAAACTTATGAAGTCATTCGCGGCGAAGAAAAACATTCGCTGACCACCATGGAAATGCAGTTGCTACGGTACTTCATCGAGAATCAGGGAGACGTTCTCTCGCGAACGAAGATCCTCAAGGACGTCTGGGAGCAAGGTGCTGAGGTAACTTCCCGAACGATTGATAACTTCGTGCTGCGGCTAAGAAAATACATTGAAGAAGACCCCAGCAACCCGCGGCACTTGCTCTCAGTTCGCGGCACAGGTTACCGCTTCGTGCAGGATACTTGAACATCGAGAAGATCGAAATTTTTCAGCCATCTGAAGCAAATCAGCCACAGAGATCACAGAGGGCTCAGAGGAAATAGGTGTCTAATCTTTGACTCACCTCAAAAATGAACCCTCTGTGCTCTCGGTGTCCTCTGTGGCTCTTCAATATTTTAGTAAAAATCGCGAACCTTTATTTACTTAACATTTGAGCAATTCTGCGTCCCATTTCGGCAGCTGAAATATCATCTTCTCCGGTGATGATTTTCCCATCGACGATGACATCATCAATTGCAGTATTGGGACGACCAATTGCTCCCGCAGGCGAAAGGACTGCTCCATTGGCTTCAGGATGCCAGCGGCATGAAGGTTGTGCCTGCCGACCGTTATAGATACCAGCAGCAGCAGCACGTGTTGGGGCGCAGACATTTTTACCACTCAAAGGACTGACGCCGTCTACGCGCGCCCAAGCCAAAACCGAAACTGCATTGCAGAGGGCACAAGTGTACTTGTCGGCAGCGAGGAACTCGTTAATCAGTCGGTTCGCTTCGGCTTTGATTTTTCGATTTCCGTTGTAGCTCGCGGTGTTGTATCGACCTTGGAAAGCGTATTGATAGGAAGACGATCCCCAACCGCCGGAAAAGAGAATTGCATCGTAGTCGTCGACCTTCACCTCCGCTAAAGAGAGGTCTGGACGAACTGAACCATCTCGATTCCCTTGCCCTGAGTTTTGATGAGGATGGCAGGTCGATTTCTCGCCAGCTGCAACGCTCACTCGTATTCCAGCACGCTCAAGCTCTCCCCTGGGGTCTGCATATTCTCGATAAAAGAAGTGTTGATTGGCAATGACGATCAACACATGTTTACGATCCTTGCGGTTGTTGGAGGTCGCTGGAACTGGTTGAGTCGGCTTCGTAGCGGGCTTCATTTTCTTCGGTTCAGTCTTCGAACTGCTGGCAATCATGAGCGGGTTCTCAGAATGTGAACGGATGCGAACCGTGTGGAAAACGGTTTCGCTATTCCATGCTCCCAACCCAAGTTGAGTTGTATCAGCGATCCGCCAGAGACTTCCCAAGGTAAGGTCCGAACCATCAGTTCGATGGAGTGCAAATTCCTGATCGTCAAGCAAACAACGAACAAATTCATTCCGCACTTGAATTGAGAAACGATAGCGTTGTCCATTCTTGAGTTGCATCGATTCTTTGCGAGTCGCATTCTGCCGAATGTCTTGCCCAGCAATGTTCTGCACACCCGCAAGTTGTTGTCCCCAGGCGTCAATCTCGCAGGAAGCCTGCTTTCCACCATGGGTAAAAATCAAAGCAATGGAATCCTTCCCGCTGTTTCGGGTGAACTCAACTTCAAAATCGTACTCACCTGTCGGCTTCACCGGGAGTGCAATTCTCGCTCCGTTGCTAGCAGCCACTTTAAGTTCAGACTCTTCTTTGCTCCAAGCTCCAGAGGTACTCTCTTGAGGATTGATTGCCGGGATGAGATCCTGCCAATCGTGCTCGGCAGCCAAGGCTGTGGAAAGTGACGCTGAGAGAATGCTGAAACAACAACTTAAGATGATTCTGGTTGCCATAAATCTCATCCCCTTAGGCTTGAGTTCTTTAAATCGGATGCGTCTCAGTCGTTCTCTCTCGATACTCCAAGGTACTCGCAATGGAAAAAGTATTGAAAATACCCTGTCTATCCGTCTGAAACCTCTCTTCGATCCTATTTGAGTTGTTGTAAAAACGCCAGCAGGTTTGCTAATTCTTCAACAGTCAAGTTGTTGGCGATTCCCTTGGGCATCATCGATTCTTTTCGTTTCAGACGTTCTTCGATGTCGGTCCTAACGAGAGTTTGCGAGAGACCATTCGCTTGCCGCAGTTGAAGGTCCTCAGCGCTTTCGCCGACGACAAATCCAGAGTGAATTAAACCTTTGGTCGTGACGAAGGAATAGGTGTCGAATCCCTGGGCGATTTTTGCGTCCGGTTTTAGGATCGATTCGATCAACTCTTCGCGCTTGTAGCGTTTGCCGATGTCAACCAGATGCGGTCCTTTCGGAGATTGACCTTCTCGGTAGGTATGACAGGCGACACATGATTGCTGCAAGAAGAGTTTTCGTCCCTGTTTGGCATTGCCTGAAATGCTCATCGCTTTGGCAACCACATCTTCAAACTTCATATTGGCAATCTGATTCGGGTTATTTGGATCAACAGTCGGGATCACAATCGGTTGCGTCGGCTCTTCGGAATTCTGCTCCTCGAACAACGATTTCGGCAGCGATTTCGGTTTGATTCGATGACGGATCAGGTCATTCACGATGCGATCCTTTATGAGTTCGTCAGAATTGTTGTAACTCTTGACGATTGCGGCTTCGATCTTGCTCGTTTGCTCCCAGGGTTGCCGATCGTAATAAGGTCCAGTCCGGTCAGGTCGGGTTCCCCACCAGCCTTGCTTGTACTCACCTTCTTTGTTGTAGAGCCGAATCAATATCGAAAGTAAATCACCTTTACTGGAATTGTCTTCGGCTGCGTCCAGTCGCTGAAGTAATCCGTTCACGATATCAGCATTGTGCAGCCAGCGTAAAGTTTGTGTTGCACCAGTTCGATATGGTGTATCGAGTCCATTTAATGCGACTTCGCTGGCAGAGAGTTCGACCAATGCTCGAACTGCCAAGTGCGGAATGACATTGCCCGGGTCCGGTTGGTTGTGTGCTTCAACTTGCGTAGTGATGTCTTCCCGAACAGTTAGCGGAAGGATTGACTCAGCAGCGGTGATCTCTCCCAATCGTCCCAGACTAATGAGTGTTTGAGCAATCACTCTGGGATCGGAGCCATTTAGGTAGGGAATCAAATCTTCAGCTTTGAGCGACTCAAGTTGAGTCTTGCGATCTGTTAACGCACGCATTGCGAATTCACGAATCGCTGCATCTTTGAGAGCATTCAGCAACACTGGAGTGGCTGCCTCTCCGCTGTACTGTTTGAGTGTGTAGATCGCTGCGACTCTGCCATAGAGTGGGGCATCTCCCTTGTTAATTAAACCGGTGAGCTGATTAACCACATCTTGTTTGTCCTCGCGACGAAGTAGTTCTCGCTGTGCATGGAGCCGATGCTTCATGCTCGGTGCGGAAACCATCTTGACGAGTTCTGTGACCGATAGCTTTGCGACGTTTGGAAATGGTTTCGGAGTGAAGTTGGCAGGCGTGACTTGAGCCACGAAACCGACATTGGGTCCGTCATAAGCGAACTTGCCATCTTTCCAACTACTGACGTACATCCGTCCGCTGCCATCAACATCAATATCTGTTGGTCGAGGAATCTTGAGGAAGACTTCTTGATGAGCATCAAATGTTGCACCGTTCTCCGGGAGATCATGTAGATAGACTTCGCTCCTCCCCCAATCACAGGTATAGAGAGCATCTTCGTACTTCTTCGGCCAACGTAAATCGTGCAGATAAAAACCTCCGCAGCCAGAACCTCCGCCGTAGTCTGCCAGCGGGTGCATGATCTCTTCTGTGAAGTTCATAAAGAGCGACGGATACCCGTATTCGGCACTCTGATGAATGTGTGAGAGGCGAACATTCCATTCACCGCCATCGTTTGTATTGTCGCGCGTGAAGAGATTCATGTAGGGATCGATGCAGACATCGAGAATGTTGCGCTGCCCCCAGTTATGGATTTCCATTTCGCTGCCATCTGGTCGAATGCGAACAATTCCCCCTCCACGTCGAGAGAGTCTGGTTCCGTCTTTGGCTACTGCATCTGTAAATCCAAAATCGCCGACAGCGATGTAAATCCAACCATCAATCCCCATGCGAATCCCGTTGGTAGTGTGGTCGGCTCCACGCTTATTGACCTCTTCAGTGCTAATGCCGGTGATTAACCGGTCTTCACGATCAGCTGTCCCATCGAGATCGTCATCGTGATAGACCGTGAGAAACGGAGGATGCAGAACCCACAGCGAGCCGTTGTCGTAGATGAGTCCTCGTGGGTGATCCATAGTCGCGAACGTGTTGATCTTGTCTGCCTGTCCGTCTCCATCGACATCGAAGCAGCGAATCACTTTTCCTTTGCCCGCTTCTTTGCCGAGTGAGCCTTGTTCATCAATTCCGACAAAGACTTCGCCAGTACTTGCAGCGGTCAAACAAACAGGATAATTCACATCTGGTGGAGTCCCGAAGAGTGTGACATTGAACCCATCGGGAGCGGTGACATCAGAGATGGACGCTGAACTGGTCTCGATGGGGTCTGGCAACTCAGGCAGTTCTCCAGAGTATGCTTCGAATTCCCAGAAGCTGCCCCAGGCTCCGGTTTTTGAACCGAGAAATGTGACGCGCAGATAGCGAGTTTCAGGTGAATCGACTTCGTGTCCCCATATCTGTCGTTGAGTCTCATTCTTAGACTGATCGATGATCGAGGTCCAGTATTCTCCATCGGGTGAAGCATCGACTTTGTATTTGTAGGTATTGTTCATCTCCCAATGAATTCGCAGCGAGCGAACGTCTGTTTGCTTACCGAGATCAACCTGCCACCTACTGCCGGTCTGTGCTCCATTGGTACACCAGCGAGTTTTGAGGTTGCCATCCACAGCGTGGCTGGTGTCGTGACCAGTCTGAGAACTGCTCGCTGTCGTCTGACTTCCGAACGCAAGATTGCCTTCACCGCAACAGGGTTGAGTGGATGTTTTCTGTTGTGCAGTCGGAGCTAAAGCAAGTTCGCGAATCGATTCGTTTTGTTCTTCGGAGGTCTCTTGGAATTCAGTTTCATCAAGACGATCAGTTGCCCAAAGAATGCCCCGAGTTAACATGTCGAGATATTTCGGATCGACCATTGTTTCGTTGTAGTGACCGATCG
>JABJMI010000085.1 GCA_018659505.1 Planctomicrobium sp. | reverse complement strand
TGTAGGGACAATCGCAGGCTGATTTCCACAACACTTTTCTTTTAGTCAGGCTAGTTGCAATGATCTCTGTATCGGTGAGCATCCAGGATGTATCCCCAGCTGCGACCAGAGCATTTCCACGTCCTAGTCCGGCGACAACTTCACGAGACTTTCCGCTCGACTGTCGAAACCCACCTTTTCGGGAATCGGTTGCCGGTCCATGCAGAACATCATCCTCGATCGTGACAACAACAACCGAACCGCCACCACTTTTGACCATCTCGCCCAAGTCTTTGCCGGTCTTACGGTCAAACACGCGCGGAGGAACCCGCCCTTGCGGCAATACCAGAAACTTCTCTGAAAGAGCAGGAGCACCTTCCATTGTTCGTTGAGGTAATGATTTCACATAGTGTTGCGACTTCGTCGTTGTGCCGGTGTTTGCATCGACTGCACACAACCAAGATTCCTTCCAGGGAAGAAGCGCATTCGCGAACCACGCAGTGTCGCCTTCAACAACAACTCCTGTCCGACAGGGCTGGAACGGGATGAACCGTCCATTGTTGAGTATCAAATGGTCAGAATCTGTTGGTGAAAACTTCCAGATCAGTTTGCCGTCCTGCGCATTGACACATCGAGCAAAGCCATCATCAGAACCGAAATAAACTTTTCCATTTGACCATGTTGGTGCCAGCCGAATTGGCCCGTCGACAGTGACTGACCAACGCTCTTTCCCGGTTTTTGCATTAAGGCAGTAGAGAGAATCGTCTACGGAAGAACCGAAAAAGACATTCTCATCCACAGCGATGACATGGAAAACCGGATCATAGTTTCGCATTGAAGGTAAATTTCGATGGTAGGCATAGGCATCCCATTTCGCTGGACCAGGCCATGCCGATTGCGGAGGCGCTGCCGATTGCCAAGCCCAATCAAGAACCAACTTTTCTGGAGCAACCGATTCCTCGCTCGCTCCAGTCCGGCGGTTGTCATGCTGCCAGGTCGGCCAGTCTGCGATTGCCAGACTGGAAACAACCATCTGAAGTGTGATTGTCAACAGGGCGACCGGCACACTCCGGCTTTGAATAGACATAGTTGTCACACTTCCAAAATGATTTAGAATTCCAGTGGTACAAACATGCGCTCTTCTATACTCGACATTGACGGTTGATCTGAAATCGATTCGAAGAACTCGACGCTCGTAATTGTTCCCTATTCCGATGATTAGGTATTCATTTTTTCAATCAGAACTTTACCATTCTTAATGAACAAGACGCAATTGGCGAACTGCTCTTACGGTGACATTCGTTCATAATGAGTAACACTTACGTTGCTATCTGAACTTCTCTTCAGCTCTTCTTGATCAATAACTCTTCGCTGATAGAATTTCTTAAATTGGACTTCGGTGAATTACAAAATTTTGTTCTGTGATCCATCGCTCAATTCTACAAGATCTCGTATCCGTGAAGTATTACAACACAATGAGACCGCATCAGAATTTAAGAATGTTCCGCTTGCAGTCTCCGTTCCAGAGAAACGAACTGTGACAGTTGATCTTGATGAAATCGTCTGTAAAGAATGACTTGGCGGAGTTCTGAAACACTTTGAGCGAAGAGCGACATGGAAACGCTTGGTATCTGCTTCAGATTTGCTGACGACATCGTTATTGACCACTATGATCGCGGGCATTCAATTCGTAAACTAGAATCCAATCTTGTTGCGACGTGCGTAGTTCCAATTCAATTCATACAAACGAGAAACTCCAATGTCTGTTTTCACCGCTGAAGTTATCGGCACGATGATGCTGGTCCTGTTTGGAAATGGCGTTGTTGCCAATGTTGTGCTTGCTAAAACAAAAGGCAACAGTGGAGGATGGTTGCTCATCAACGCGGGCTGGGGCGTCGCGGTTTTTGTCGGTGCGTTTTGTGCCAATCAAGTGAGTGGTGCGCACTTGAATCCGGCCGTTTCAGTAGCGATGCTAGTCTCAGGCAAAATGTCATTAGGAGAGGTCGTGACCTACATCACCGCCCAGATGGTAGGCGCGATTATCGGTGCCGTCTTGGTCTATCTGTTCTACCGTCCACACTTCCACGCGACCGAAAGTGCCGATGACAAACTCGCCTGTTTCAGCACTGCCCCGAACATTCCTGGTCACCTGCAAGCCTTCCTCTGTGAAGCGGTCGGCACGTTTGCTTTGATCCTGCCCATCTTCCTCATGGTAACGCCAACATTGCTTCAAGGAAGCGAACCCGCAGAGACTGATCCGGTTTTAGGACTCGGTTCGCTTGGTCTATTACCCGTCGCCTTGTTGGTCTTTGGGATCGGCATGTCACTCGGCGGGACCACCGGTTACGCCATCAATCCAGCCCGAGACCTCGGACCACGAATCGTCCACGCCCTGCTACCAATTCAGAACAAACGTGACAGCAATTGGAGTTATGCCTGGGTCCCCGTCACTGGCCCCATTGTCGGCGGAGTCGTCGCAGCCCTTGTCTACCAACTGCTGACATCATAGGCACTGTCTCAGAAGTCGATACTCATCTGAACCACAGCGTGTCGTCATTCGTAAAGTATTACAACACTCTCAGACCGCATAAGCGATTGGATAATGTTCCGTTGAATGGCACGGTTCCGAAATACAATTTGTGACCTTTAATCCTGATGCAGTTGTATTTTAATGATGGCTTGGGAGAGCGGCAGGACAGATTGGACCAATATGCTCGTTCTAGCTCAGAGTTGTTGATGACATTGTTTTTGTTGATGAGCTAGTTTTTGAACACTACAAACGTAATCAAATAACAGGTGTAGCACTTCCGATTTCTCCTTGAGACTGAGTGATTGCCGGATAACCATGAATCGAATTAGCAGAAAAACTTAACCCCATTCTCGATTCAGTGCCCGGTGGTGCATTCTGTACACAAGTAACAATCCTGCGGGGATCATCGCTATGGCAGCGAAGCTGATGGTCTGAACTTGCTGAGTTTCTGGGAGATTGTAGCCCTCGACGATAATCGCAAGGATGATAATTCCAATCACTGGAAGCACTGCCCAAATAACACCAGCGATGCCCGCGACCCAGTGGTTTTTGTATGCGAAGACGGAAGTTCCTGCGCCAAACAGCCAGATCGCCGCAGCTGGAAGTATGGGAGCGAGCCAAAGCGTTACAGAAAGGTCTCCATTGTTTGGAAAGATCAAGAAATAAACCAATGCAGCGATTCCCGCCAGCCAGACGATCCAGTGATCAACAGCGTAGGCAAGAAACAATTGCTTCACGAAACTCTTTCGGTCAGCTGGTCGAAGTGAATCTGCTTCCAGGTATTTCGTTCTTTGATACCAACTCATGAATGGCAAAACCAAACCGATTCCAACAAATTGAGTCATCCCGCCAAATAATGCCATTTCAATAGTCTGCAGACTCAACCCAGAAGAAGGTCCGTTCAAGATCAGTCCAAATACGATAGTCGCGAAGAATAAAACAGGAACAAAAAACAACAGGAATATCCCTGGACGAAAAATGTTTCCTTTTCTCCAGAGTTGAATCAGTTGCCATGTGGAATTGTTGTGGTGGGAAAGACCGGTAGTCGACTTGTCTAAGAACCGGAAAAGTGGGTGACGGTCTGCGTTTCGAGCCAATTGATTCGCCTGATTCGGCTTCCATTCCAGTGAAGGCATAACGGCAAATTTTTCATTCACAGTTCTGTGAATGGTCGAGAGCTTTATGAAGATTGCCCGAATCGAAATGAACTCAATCGCGAGAATTGTAAGAGTCATCGTGTAGAGCTTTCCCTCAAGAAACCAGATGCCATCACTCGGAAAGGTTTCAAGAATAATCGCCCCAAACATCAGCGGAGTCATAATGATGATACCGAGCGGAGCAGTTACAAATGCCATCCATTTCTGACCATTGAAAGTTGCAAGAACAATGAGGGCAAAACAACCTGGAATCCA
>JABJMI010000203.1 GCA_018659505.1 Planctomicrobium sp. | reverse complement strand
GGGACTCAACTGCTTGCTCAGTTAGGAGAGATGCTCAAACCGCTCTCTGATGAACAAGCTGCGCGGCAACTCGCCGAGATGGCTCTGAAGTATCGGGAGCAAAGCCAGTGGACGATGGCAGAAGAGACTTATTCGCAACTCATTATCAATTACCCCAATCAACCTGATGCACTAGAAGCAATGCTCTGGCTTGTAAAGTATTCGACAAGTGCAGAAATGAACTGGCAACGGCTGCGAGCAGTCAACGCCAGTAATTCCAACAGCCGAGTCGACCCGGCAGCGGTCCAGGCAAATATCCAGAAGGCTCTCCAAATCGCCGGCAAGAATGCTACTCAAGCTGGTTTTTATGATGAGATTCGCACGCTGCAACGAGGGGTTGATAACAATGCAACTCCCTTGATTCCGACTCTTGGAAACTCGGTATCTGTCCTAAATGGAACAAGCCCGGGAGCCAATCAATATGATTTGCAATTACGTCGCTGGCATGAAAACGCCACTACTATCGTCAACGATATCTCCGCTTCGTATCCAAGATTATTCGAAGATGATGAGATGCAGTTCGTGGTTGCGGCGTTGTTGCGACGACGGCAGCAAGGGCGAAAAGCAGATGAGATTTATGGCAAGTACCTGCAAAGATTGAATGACGATGACCCTTGGCACGTGGCAGCGAAGGGAGAAACTTTTCTCTTGCGCCCCGGGGCACTCTCTCCCAAACCGGTCATTTCCTGTAAGAAAACAGAACTTGCTCCGATACTTGATGGGAAATTGATCGATCCATGTTGGTCGAATGCCAGTGAACTGAAATTAAGTGAACGTAACTCGACGGACCTTTTTGTCGATACGGATCAAGGCATCAAAGGAAGCATACAATTCATTGAAAGAGAACCAATTGTCATGTTTTCCCGCGATGGCGAGTATCTCTATCTCGCAGCATCGATCCCGAAGCATGACAAAATGAAATACGACGCCACTCAACATGCCGGACGACCACGAGATAGCGACCTTGGCAAACATGATTACATCGCAATTCAATTCGATGTCGACCGCGATTACTCAACATATTATCGCTTCGAGATCGACCAACGCGGATGGACGAGAGAAGCCTGCTGGGATGCCTGGTCTTATAATCCCGAATGGTTTGTTGCTACCGAGCAAGATGCAACATCCTGGTCATTCGAGGCAGCGATCCCTCTCAAAGAACTTCTTCCTTCTGAGTTGAACATCAGCAACGTCTGGGCAGTCGGAGTGACGCGCGTTGTTCCCGGTGTCACAGTCCAAAGCTGGACAAACTCCGGTGGTGAAAAACCAGTCGCTCCTCGGTTCGGACTGATGAGATTCAATTAACCGAAGAGACTTCAGCACAGTGATTCATCAATCATCTTAAGAAGACTAGCTGTTGAACCTGCTTGCTAAAAAATGAATATTCAAGTCGAGGCAGCGATAAGGTGTATAGTATTTATCGGTGATTCGTTCCGACTATTACAGTAGGCGGATGGAATGGCTTACCTCATTTTCGTTAAGAATCCTGCATTCGGAATATGAAATTTGAGTGCCCACGAGAATTTTCTTCCTCTTCGGTGGTTGCCAACCTACGCCTGAATTGCAATTCAGGTTCACATCAACGAATTCGCAACTGGCAGTCGCTTCCTATGAAAACACAATTATTTCACTTCCATTCATGTCTTACAGTCGCTCTGTTTTTTACTACGAATGCAACAGGGCTGGTTCAAGCAGAGCAGGATTTTCCGTCTCTGATGACGAAGATTCCTGCGAGTGCGAATGCTGTTGTAGTAATCGATGCTGACAAACTTCGAAATAGTGAGTTAGGCAAGAAAAATAAATGGGCGGATAAAAATGAGGCAGCGTATGTGAATTCGCCCTTCATTCTTCCCCCGGAAGCAAATCGAATTGTAATCGGCTCACAACTCAATCCGAACAATCACTTTAGTCAGGCATGGGAACTGGCTGTCATGAGTTTAGTAGAACCGATTTCCATGCGTTCCATTGCGCGTGCTGAGAATGGGCAACTTGATGAAATTGCAGGAATCCCTGCGGTTGGTACTCCGGGAAATGCGTATTTTGTTCAATTATCGGATGACGTATTAGGTGTGATGAGTCCTGCTAATCGTCAACTTGTTGCTCGCTGGGCAACGCTGTTTGAGAATCCTCAAGATCAAGACGGATATCTCAGTAAAGCTGTCCAGGATGTAAACGATGGAGCACAAATCGTTTTAGCAATTGATCTGAAAAATGCAGTCATTCCCTATCAACTCAGCGAATCTCTAAGCGAGTCTGAATTCATTCAGAAGAAAAAGCATGATCAAAGTCAGTGGGAAGGAATTATCAACAGCCTTCTGGGCGTTAAGCTGACAGTTGCAGTGGCGGACAAAATTGAAGGCAAACTTTCAGTTGATTTTGCATCTGACCCTACTGGATTAGGTAAAGATGCAAAGGATGCGATTATCGTTGCTTTAGGTAGGAGTGGAGTTGGCATCGAGAGCCTTGACTCTTGGAACCTGTCACAATCTCAAAATCAGATTCGACTCGAGGGTGAGTTGTCCATCGCCGATCTAAGAAAAATTATGAGCATCCTGGAGATGCCTGGTTCTGATTATAGTTCGCAGGCAGAGAGTCAACCTGCCACTGAGAGTCAGGTAGACCTAGTTGCTGAAGCATCTAAGAAATATTACCAATCGGTTTCGGCACTCTTGAAAGATATCGAAGGTGAATTCAAAACAAATCGTGATGCCCGCCACAATTTCGCTGCTACATACATGCAGCGATATGCTAAAAGAATCGACGAACTTCCAATTTTGAATGTCGATGATGAACTTATCAACTTCGGACTGATGGTTTCAGAAACTCTACGCGACACATCAGTCGTTCAAGGGACATCAAATATTCAATCAGGTGTGCGGAAGTCGAGTGTTTATAAATCAAATAACGTCTATGACTATAACAACACATATCGTTCGACCAGCAGCATGAAAACTCAAATCGCACGAGAAGAACAAGCGGTCGCCAGTACTGCCAGATTTAACAACTGGAAAGAAATCCAAGATGCGACTGCAAACATTCGAGTGCAGATGACTAAGAAGTACGGTGTTGAATTTTAGTTGAAGCAGAGGATGCTGTTCAAAACCCACTATTAGGTGGTAGATTTGGACGTGGAAGATTTCTTTGCGTGGCAGGTCTACCTTCTGGGTTCTTCAATAACATCGGACGAACCCAGGAACCATCCTTCAGTGACTCGGAAGATGAAACGATCAATT
>JABJMI010000704.1 GCA_018659505.1 Planctomicrobium sp. | reverse complement strand
TCGGTAGAAGAAGAAACGTCCTCAAAACTGAAGCTGCATTTCAAGGTCTCTGATACAGGCGTCGGGATGTCTAGCGAAGTTCAAACGCGCGTCTTCGAAGCCTTTGAACAAGCTGACATGTCCACAACCCGAAATTTTGGCGGGACGGGTTTAGGGTTAACAATTTCCTCTCGTCTTGTTTCCCTTATGGGTGGTGAAATCTGGGTTGAAAGCGAACTCAACAAAGGGAGCACATTCCATTTCACAGCAAACTTTGGGTATGCCTCTCAAGATGAAATCCCAAGGTTTGAAGCGGACTCTTCGGCTCTTGATGGATTGAAAATACTGATTGTTGATGACAACGAAACAAACCGCTTGATTCTTTCCGAAATCTGTACGAACTGGAGGATGAATTCAACAGTTGTCGCGGATGTCACTTCCGCTTTCGAGGAACTTAAATCATCCTTTGAGAATGGAGCTCCTTATGAGTTAGTCATTACCGATGCCAGTATGCCAGAGATTGATGGTTTTACATTGGCCAGCATGATTCAAGAGGATGGCAGGCTCGGAAGCACAATTGTGATGATGCTTACCTCTCTTGATCGCAGCGATGACATTCGCCGTTGCGAAAAATTAGGAATCAAAACGTATCTGACCAAGCCCATTAAACAATCTGATCTCTTTGATGCCATTATGGCTTCGATCAATATCGATTCAAACAGTCTGAAAACGGAGAAAATTTCGAAGCAAGAATCGATCCCTCGCACGCGACCTCTAAAAATTCTGCTCGCTGAAGACAGCTTCGCAAACCAGAAATTGGCAGTGGGGTTACTCTCAAAGTGGGCACATCAAGTGATTGTAGCAAACAATGGTCAGGAAGCTGTTGATGCACTCAAGAGAGAGAATTTTGACATTGTTTTAATGGACGTCCAAATGCCTGTGCTCGATGGGTTGAGCGCTACGAAAGTCATCAGAGAATTACAGACAAAGAACGAACTCCCGAAGTTCCCGATTATCGCAATGACTGCCCATGCAATGAAGGGAGATCGTGAACGTTGTTTGGAAGCAGGGATGGATGAGTATGTTTCGAAACCAGTACGGCCTTTACAGTTAGCCTGCGTTTTGGCGAATTTCTTTGAAGTACTCACAAAAACAGAGAATCAGCCAGTTGATTCTTCAAAAAGTGAAACGAAGAAAGATTCGTCCACAATCGAGCATCAAGTTTTCGATTGGTCTGTTTTTGTTCAAAATGCTCATGGGGATGAAGAGCTCGCTAGAGACGTCGCTGATGATTTTTTGACTGAAACTCCAGGCATATTTCGCAATCTGGAACAGGCAATCAAGGATGAAGACGGAGAGATCGCAAATCGTTGTTCCCATACGATCAAAGGCAGCCTGCGAACACTAGGAGCACCTAGTTTTGAAATTGCAGCGATGATTGAGAAAGCTTCACATGACAATGACTGGGATAAATGCCGCGAAGAAATCGAAAAATTGCAAGAAAGTTTCCCCAAGGTCGTCGATGGAATCCAAGCAAAGCTAGAAGAGTTTGTGTAATTGTTCACGTACTTGAGTGAAAGGACAGTCTCTGGACCTCAACCTAAACGAAAGAGACGAAGGGAGGAGTTCAGGTTTGTTAGATGCGAATCTTTCGTGTACTTCGTGATCCGCAATGATGTCTCTGATCTCTTCGCCTCCTTCCATTCAGTTGAGATAGAAGGCGTATACAATTGCTAACTTTCTCAAGATTTTGAACTATTTAGCAGGCTTTGATAACAACCAATGTACAGTCATCGGTCAGGCGATGATCTAAGCTGAATTCTTTCGCACAGTCAAGCACATGATGAACGATCTCTTTAGCTGACAGACCTTTGTTGTTGCGAATTTCCTTTAGCATTCGTTCGACACTGAATCGCTCGCCATTAATTCCCAACGCTTCAAAAACTCCATCGGTGGGCAGAACGAGAATATCGCCGCTTTCAACTCTCACCTGTGTCAACGATAAGCGTTTCTTCTTTGTGTCGACACCAAGTGGTAAGTATTGACTTTTGAGAACGACCTCCGTTCCATCTCCTTTCAAAATCCAGGCGGGATGCCCTGCGGAGATATAGGAAAAACTATGATTTTCTGCCGAGAGATGATAAGAAATCATAGTAATGAACTGATACGATTCGGTTGCTTTATCAGTCCGAATGTTTGCTGCGGACATGAGTCTGGGTAGACTGACATTTTGTTCAATCAACCCATGCAGTAGACCGTGGAGTTCAGTCATTAAAATCGCTGCCGGTAGACCATGACCACTCACGTCTGCCACGACGCCGACACATGAAGTGTCATCAAACGAAAGGTAGTCAAAGAGGTCTCCGCCAATTTTCTCTGCCGGATGACAGGCTCCATAGATATCATAGTCAACGACTTCTGGAGAGAAGTCTGGCAGTAGTTTTTGCTGAATCGTTTCTGCTGCGATAATTTCAGCCTGAGTTCGGTGGAGCTGAGCTTCCGCCAGCAGTCGGAAATTCCTTTCTATTGAATATCGAACAGAGCGGGGAAGCGTGTCTTCCGAAATCGAGGACTTTTTTAGGAAGTCGTCAGCCCCTGACCTGAGTGCTTCGACCCCGAGAGTGTCATCTTCGTTTCCAGTCAAGATAATGATTGGAATATTTGAAGAGAACTTCCTGACTTTATGTAGTATTTCAATCCCAGTTCCATCCGGTAGACCGAGATCTAAGAGAATTGCTTGAAAGTTCGATTTCGAAATCAATTCGAATGCTTCTTTTAAGCAATTCGCCACTGAGATTTCAATTGCCCCTGAAACTTGAGCCAACTGATCGTGGCGAAAGCACCGGAGCACAATCTCGATATCAAGCTCGTTA
>JABJMI010000086.1 GCA_018659505.1 Planctomicrobium sp. | reverse complement strand
TATGTTAAGAACCTATTCGAACTCTGTTTCAGATGCTGCGGATTACCGACCAAGACGCGTCGATAACGGAGTTTTCGGACAAGCAATCAGTGAGCGATTCCTTCGCCCTCTCTTGACGACGTTGATGGTCATCATCGCGACATCGTCGAGTCTCATGGCCCAACATCAATTTCCTGGGAATATCGATTATACGATTCCGCAGGATCAGTATGCCATTCCAGACTATTCTGGATCACTGAACTCGCAACCAACGCGAGGAGTCGGTGGCTTCGGAGTGATGGGTCGAGCAGGTCACGAAGCAGGGGATACAATCGGACGAGACGGATCGCTCTCATACTTGGATTTAGCTCCGTTTTCCTTCGCAGGCAACACAATGCTTTTCGGTGATGGACGTCTCTTCATTACCAATCGCGGAAAAATGGGCGGCAGTGTCGGTATGGGTCTGCGACATTTCTTCCCAGAGCAGAACGCCGTTCTTGGATCAGCCTTCTATTACGATCATGATGAATCTCGTGGAGTTGTCTTCGAACAATTTACGATTGCAACCGAAGTCCTCTGTGAGTTTGTTGATTTTCGCGGGAATGTCTATCTCCCATTCGGCACCAAAGAACAAGTCACAGATGTACGCTTTGAACCAGGAACGCAAATGTTTGTGGACGCCTCTGCTCCTGGCGGAAGTGTTCAAGGAAGTAACATTCAGTTTCAAACTCGTACCTTCTCTGCTGCAGCTCTTGAAGGAGCCGATCTTTCACTGACCACGCCTATTCCTGGACCGTTTGCTGAACGATTCAATCTTGAAGCGACAGCTGGCGGTTATCATTACCAGGCACGGGGTTTGAGCCAGCAGAAGATTTCGGGATTCAAGTTGCGAATGGATGGTGACATCCTTGATGACCTAACACACCTCTCTTTAGAAGTCTCAAGTGACAATGTGTTCAACACGAATGTCGTCTTCGGAGCAGATATCAATTATTGGCATCATCTAAAGAAACAACCTCGTCTCGGAAAAAGCCAGTACGACCGCATGGCAAGTTGGGTTCGCCGCAATCGAACAGTGGCTGCTAGCAATAGTAGTGTCCTCGATGCACCACAACTCGCCATCAACCCAGATAACGACCTACCGTATCTTGTCTACCACGTTCGTAATAATCCCACTCCACCACCTAACAACTTCCCAGCTCCTGTCGGGAATGGTTCCGAAGACATGCCTTTCCAATATCTTCAGGAAGGGATCGACGCCTCACCGTTTGCGGATATTGTCTTTGTTCACGCCAACAGTGTCTTTGACGGTGTAGTCGATGGAAATGCGAATGCAACCGCAGTCTTGAGAGAAGACGTCTTAGTACTTGGAGAAGGTGTCCCGTTAACAATTCCTGTTGTTGGTATCGCAAATGAAATCGATTTACCAACTGTTACACCCGGAATCACAAATAGACCAATTTTCCAAAATGTGACTGGTCCCGTAATTACCATGGCGAACAATAGTCGCTTCGCTGGATTTACAATTCAGGACTACGCGGATGGACCTGCTATTTTAGCTGATAACGTGAATGGTTCAGAACTTAACGAATTGATCATCAATGGTTCCACAGGAGTCGATGGAGACGGGATCCGGATCAACGCTTCATCAGGAACATTCGTCTTAGAGAACATTGCAATCTCGGACACATCCGGAAATGCGTTCGAAGTGACCAACGGAAACGCAGCGATCGCATTTAACGGAACGAACTCGATTAACAACTCCAGCGGTCATGCAGTCTTCATTGAAGATGCTGCAGGAAGTATCAACATGCGTAGTTTGATGGTCATGGGTGATGGAGGTGAAGGGGTCTTGGTCACTGGAACCAGCCCAACTTCCACCACTGCGAACATTACATTCGACCAAGTCTCGTTACTCAACACGAATACAGCTCGTTCAGGTGCGTTTCAGATTGAAAACTTTGCAGGGGGAGCAACGATCTTAAACGATGTTCTCATCGACACTCCGCTCACAGGTGGAATTACAGTCGATAACCTCCAAGCAACAGGCTCAGTTGTCTTTCAAGGTGCTGTGGCAGTTAACAACCGTAATGAAACAGGAGTTTTGCTCTCAAACATTCAGGAAGCTCCTAGCCCGATCAATCCAACGACCTTTCAGGCAGGTCTCGTGACTTTCCAGGATGACCTCACAATTACAGGTCTCGGGGCAGCGGCATCAACTGCAGCTGCGATTGATATGGAATCAAGTACAGGCACAGCATTCTTCAACAATATTTCAATTGACGGAAGTAACGGAGTTGGGATTGATATTTCGGAACTCGACACAGTTGGATCCTCGACCGGAAGCTTCCTTGTGGACGGACTCACGACGATCGACAACATCACTGGAAGCTCAATCAACATCCAGGGAAATGACAGCGACAATTTTGTAACGATCTTTAATGATGTGAACATTAGCTCGCGTGGATCCTTGGGAATCGAAATTAACTCTTCCGCATCAACTCAAAGATTTACAGGCACGACGACGATCACTAATCAGAACGACATTATTCAATCTGCAATCTTTATCTCTCAAAACACGGGGGATAGCGGCTTCAATATTGTTAACGTCGAAGATGCACTCGGCGACACAAGAATACCTGGTCCTTTTAGCTTCAGTGGAGTGTACGTCGGTGACAACGTAAACGCAGACCCTACAGAGCTATCTGAAGTCAGTTTCAACACATTAAATGTTGAATTCGAAGGAGTCCCCCCTGCTTCTGCGCCTGGCTCGCAGCAACTTGAAACCGCTGTTTCATTTGGAAATAACGATAGTGTCAGCGTTGGAACAGGAATTATCGAAGCTGAAGAGGCACGAGCAATAGAAGTTTTTGATGATGATCCAGCGGATGGAACGCAGGTGCATAACATCCAGTTTGAATCGATTTCAGCAACAAACGAAAACGCGGGTATTTTAGTTGCAGACAGCATTGGTCGATTTATTGTCACCGGACTAGGAGATATCGCTGGATCAGGCGGGACGATTTCAGGAATGACGAATCACGCAGCTGAGTTCCGAAATACTCAGATTGTTGAACTTGGATACATGGACATCGAGGGCAACGAAATCGGAATCCGAGGTGAAAACCTACTCGTCGAAGGGGCAGGACTTTCACCTGAAATGATTCTAGTCGGTATGAATATCTCTGATTCTGATCAAGAAGGAATCTCATTGGAGAATGTGTCTGACTTTATGCTCATCGATTCCTTTTTGGATGATAATGGGATCCCTACAGGTTCACCCCAGATTGATATCCTAGCGACAGTCGAAGAAACCGACATCGATCTAGATGGAGATGACGAAGACCCGGTTGTTTACAATATCGCAATGATTAACAACGACGTCAGTGACAGTAATGCCGTTCTTGGCGGTAACATGATCAACATTCGAACGGGTGCCGGAATCAGTGATGGAGCCGACCTGAACTTCTTGTTCCAGAACAACGGAGTCCCTGGTTTACTAGCAACTATGAACTCAATTAGTTCAAACCGAAGCGGTGGGTCAGCTTTGAGTGTCGTTTGGGAAGGAGCTTCGGATATCGTCATTGACAGCAACACCTTCCTATTGACCAATACATTCAATCAAACAGCAGTTCTCTTAGATATTGATGGGATTGCAAATGTCGCCTTCACTAATAACGATGTCGCTTCGAATGGACCGAACGATGTTGGCATCAACTTTAACTTCGAAGAATCAGCCAATCTCATCATTGGCAGCAACTCAGTACTCAATGACGACGGAAGTGTTCTTCAAAGCTCTGGGTTCCAGATGAATGGGATCAACTCAACCGCAATCTCGCTGATGTTTCAGTCCGGTGGGAATAACGTCGATATCTTTGATAACCTCATCGACATGGGTGGAATCGACAGTACTGGTATCGAATTCAATCGAATCTTTGCTCAATCGACCGTCGCCATCAATAACAACTTCATCGGACTCGCCACCGACATCGACACGATCATCGAAGAAGGAATTATCTTCCGCGATGTTCGGGGAGTTATTAACTTGAACGGTACTCAGGACAACTCCATTCCACTCGGATCATTCTTCCCGTTCTACATCGACTTCTTTATCCCAGCCGGGACCAGCAACGGTCAGATCATTATCAACGGAGCACCGAGACCGTAAGAGTGGTCTAGGGACGAGGGACAAGTGGCTAGGGTAAAGTGATTAGCATTTAACTTTTAGAGATAAGAAAAAATATCTCCGTTTAGCAGCCCACATCTTGTGGGCTGCTTTTATTCTATACGCTCTGGAAAATTAAGACTCTCACTCAGCATCTTCTTTCCAAGGAGGAATCGCTTTTTCACGAGCAGTCGAGAATCCATACCTCACGAAGAAGTACAGGAATTCTCCAACGTAAAAGAACAGCCGAATCATAAAAGAAATGAAGTCCCCCGTTTGCTTGATAAAACATCGCCCCGATGCTCAAGAAGACGATAATCGTGACGATTTCAAACATGGACTTTGAGCGAGCACTTGATCGCGAGTAACAAATAAAGCCCCCCATAATGGACCGAGGGATTTACATTAGAGTCTTACTGCTCGACAAGTGTGCGTGTTTCTGAAGGATTATAGATTTAGCAATACTGTCGCGAACGTACCTTTTTATTTTCTTACCCTTGCCCCTCGATCCCTAGCCCCTTGACCAAGCGGCTCGAATGAAACTTTCCTATTTGGTTGCGGCTGACAAAGCCGCGTTAAGATGACAACATTCAGATCAGGGTGTTAAAAACTCTTCTCCAAACACCTTGGTCATTTCGTTCTTGACTGCATCGCGTTGCTCAGACATTTGACTCCAGATTTGCTTTCGCTGCTCTGCTCCTTGTTCGCCAGCTTGCTGTTGCTTTTTGCGAATTTCGTCTGCATTCGTATGGACGATGACGTCGGTGTTCTGCGGAGTGGCGACATATCCATACGCTGTACGTGGCGGACCCCACCACCATTCGTAACCAGTTTTCGGATTGTACTTGTACTCTTTCTGATACCGCACTTTGCTATTCAGATCATTATATTCAACTTGAGAACCTCTTAAGGAATCTGCGAGGATCTTCAAGTCCTGAGCCATATTATCACCAAACTTCAACAGGTCTGGATGAACTCCCGAAGTCGACATTTTCTCGATTTTGTTGGCATAGCTTTTATGCCAGCCTGCAGTTCGGGCGTACGTTGAATTGCTATTAAGATAGCTCTTTTCCAAATCACGCAACGCTTTGATCACTGCATTGTAATATCTTTTCGAGGCAGCCATATCATAAGGCGAATCACTATACCCTGGAGTCGGAGCCCGGGGCGTTGGTGCATCGTCTTTCTTCACTCCATGTGCTGGATGAGGTGTCGAAATGAGACTTAGCAACTTCCTGAAACTCTCATCTGTGAGGGCAGTCTTTAGCAATACTGATTTCCCCTCGACCGAAACAGCTGCATCAGCGAATTCATCCAGTGAATGCCCTGCATCGTTGAGAAATTCAACGAAAAGTGATCGCATGTATTCGGCTTCGTTTCCGATCGACCGTTTGAAATCGAACCGAAACTCCGCGTTTAGGGCATCACTGGCAGTGACCGTCATACGGACACCCTGCAAAGCCTGAAAGTCGAGCGTCAACGCTGACTTCGCTGCGGGTTTCGCTTTGATCGCTGCATTTCCTTCCAGACGATATCGAATCTGAACCGGGTCGAGTAGATGTTCCATGTCCATTGCCAGGATAAGTTGCGGCTTCAGATCCTGTACTGAACTTTGTAGATATTTAGAAATCTTGGTTCCCGCACGAAATGAATCAATCCAGCGAGCGGTTTCCTGCCGACTCGCGGGAGTGAGCAATGCCAGAATATCTAATTCAGACTTCACATCTTCGAGGTCAATCTCAGTGAAGTATCCACCGTACTTTGATGAGAAGAGAATTTTGAAGCCATTCAAATCTTGAATTTCATTCCCTTCAAGTTTTGCAATTTCTTGAAGTCGGTCCTTGCTATCAAGTGAGACCATCCCCAAAGCCCAACTTTCTCCACCAGCGCCTGGAATGAAGTGCGACGCACGTACAAATTGTTTCACCCAAGGTGGTATTGTCAGCGAGCCATCCACATAAGCTTGCTCGTGCTTAGTCGACCAATCTTTCTCGATCCCAAGCGGACTCTTTAGTAATCCATCAACATTCAGAAACGTCATCACGTTTGTTTCTGCCGGGAGATATTTCAACACTGGGTCAAGCGACTGTGCGGAAACTAAGGGAGCAGACAACGTGAATAGGAATGGAATAACAGCCGACAGGTAAATCGAACGCTTCATGATAAGTCACTCAAGATGGAAAACGACATTCACAGTTACCGAAAAGAATAACAGGATCAACAGCGAATGCAAAAGTCTACGACAATTAAGCAACTCCGGATTTACCCTTTATGATTTTTAGGCATACGGAATGAATATACTACCTAGACGAAGCGCAAGCGATTGGGAAGATGTAAGAGTGTCACTCTCCATAGAGCGGAGCATGGCGATAGGGCGTTTCAAGAATTAGGACGCACATGACTGTTAGGTAAAGTCGACCAGCGTCTTGGCTTCTCTCCTGCGGAGCACCTAAAGGACGCAGTGGATGCCAACTGCCACGGTCTTTACCGGAACTTTGTTGACCCTGAACGATGAGCGGCAGAGTTCTTTCGAACCAGTTTTTCCAGTTCTCTCCACCGATGTTATGCAATGTTTGTGCGGTATAATACCACGCATAAACATTGCGGCGATTCGGTTTCCATTCCGGGAGATTCTTTTCGGAGATCAGGAATTTGACTCCGTCTCTCATCGGCAAATGGTTTTTCGGCCAGCCGAGCCATTGTCGACACAATAGACCTTCTGCGGTCATTGATAAGCGTTGCGAAGAAGAGACCGGAAAGTCGGGGCGGTATTTATAATATTCAGGTTTGAACGGCTCTTCCTGAACTGAATCGAGAAAGCGTTCTGCAATATAGAAAGAATTGAAATCGACTTCGATGTTCGCCATTCTCGCTGAGTGAAGTGCCATCAATGCCCAGCCAGTGACGGAAAGGTCACCAATACCGTCTACGTTCAGCGGCCGATATTTCCATCCGCCGAGTTCAGGATTCTGGGCAGCTTCTAAGAATCGAACTCCTTTTTCTGCTGATGCTCTGAGTGAATCATCATTTGTTAGAGCCAAAGCTTCGCAGAAGGCAATGGTTGCTTGCGCGTGAGAATAGAAGTGAGCTTCGATGCCCTGTTCTTGAATGTCAAAGAAATCACCATCTGCTTTTTGAGTTTTTGCTAACCAGTTCAGACCAGCGGCGACCTCTTTTTGAAATTCACCATCCAGATGTGTATGTCCATCACCCAGGAATGCAAGTAGAGCCAGAGCCGTCGCACCGGTGTCGGTCTCAATTGTACCGGGATTGCTGTAACCCTCGTCTAATCGCCAGCGACCATCACTTTGCTGTTGTCGAGAGAGCCACTGAAGGGCATCTCGAATTGCCTCACGACCAGTTCCTTTCTTCGCTCCTTGACCATCTCCGTCTTGCTCGCCTCGTTTCTCTTTTCGAAGTTGCAACGACTGTGAGACATCCGCGAGTTTCAACTCTGGATCGCTTTGTTGATCGGGATTTGTATTCGCTGTCTCACCATCTATTATTGGAGTTTCAGCTTCAGTAGCGGAGGCGTTCTTATTCATGGAGACCGAAGGGATCACAATCGGCTGAATGACTTCTTGCTCATCAGCTGGGTCTTCGGCGTTTGATTCAACGACGGTCGTCCAACCAAGTTCGAGCGGAGAAAAGCTTGAGTCTCGATTCCGAATGACAAACCAACTCATGATCACAATGACAATGATGTGAATCGTGAAACTTACCCCAAGTCCCGGGACACTTTGTTTCAGTTCCCCAGTGGCACGTTTCCAATCAGCTTTCTGATATGAACGAATTAACGCCAGCGCGGGTCGACGTTTGCGTTTACGTCGCCGCTTCTGCTGAGGTGGATTCGAAGAAGGTTGCCCCTCGAGACTTCGTTCGGACATTTAGATGATTGTTTGGATGTGAATTGATGTGCTTTCAAGATATTGCTGTTTGAGTCTTTACATCTTGGCATAAATCGAGATCGTTGACGAGTTAGAGGCTTCTGTCCAGTCCAGCCTTGAGTGTTTAAGACGTCCCGTTCTCGTGTTTTACATGATTGTAGGCACTTTGAGTTGCGGACAATGAAGTGTGCAGCTAAACATCAAACGTAGTTCTACAAAAAAATCCCCCGGTCGAATCCATTCGAGCGGGGGATATTGTCTGGCAGGGTTTGGCGTCTCTGCCGGACGCACCACAGTAATGTAAATGGGCTAGGGTCTAGGGACGAGGGGCAAGGGTGGAAATATCACTCTCAACTATAAACCCTCAACTCTCAACTCAATGTCACAAATTTGTGACGTGACTATTCGGAGCCGCGACGAATGTTTCCATTGTTTCGGCACTTGAGAATAAGTACAGCCGACCTTTGAACCAGACTGCGTAATCCAATGATCCTTCCAGTTCTTCGCCTGTCAAGCTGAGATGAATCACGTCGCTGCCATGAATCGCAGGTGCGTATTTTTCTGGATCGCCGATGAACTTCTGCAAAGCCGCCGCATTCGAGAACGAATACTTCTTGTTATTGAATATCGCAGAATAGTTTTCGTTGACGTCCACCAGATCACGGGTGTCACGTAATTGAACTGGGCAAAAACCTTTTAGTCCAGTTAATCCTTTGCGTGAGGCAATGAGTTCCATCTTAGAGAGTTTGACTTCCTGTTTCGGTTGCACTTCAACTTGTATTCGCAGTTCAGGAGCAGACTGCTCAGGCGTAGACATTGCAACTCGTTGTTCAGATTGCGGAGTCTGTAGTTGAGGAAATTCTTTGGACGGAGTGAGTGCTTGACTTCTCAAAGTTGGTTCATCGATGACGACTTCTTGTTCTTCCTCGATTGATGGGAAAGGTGGCAACTCGGGCATCGAGTTATCATCTAGAGTTGCAAATCCTGAATTCTCATCCGTCAACACAGGTGCTGATGAGTTCGATCCGATTATGGATGATGGTTCTGCCGGAGCAGGAACTTTTCCTTTCAAGAAGAGATCATCTTCCAGAGAGAGTCCTGAATAAGGGACTTCGCTAACTTCGACTTCCTCTGTGTCTGGCATCGCTGGTGCTTTCGCAATTGATGCTTCTTCCGTGGGAGTATCTTCGAACGGGTTCACTTCCAAGAGTTTTGCATTCAGGTCGTCATTGCCTGCTACAGATGCAGTGTCTTCTGGGAATGGATTCGCAAGTGGATCAATATTCGAATCCGCAATTGCTGGCATTGGTGGTGCAATGACTTCGGCTTCATCGATTTGCAACTCTGCAATTTCTGGAGCGGGCACTTCCAGCAATTTTGCTTCAGGAGCGATTTCAAGCATCGGAGCCGTTGGAGTTTCAGCAACGAGTTCTTCAACTTTTTCTGCTTCGAGAACTTCTTCCAGCAAAGGTAGCGGACCACTCAGGTCGAGTAATGGGCGAGTTTTGGGCTTCGATTTAACGACAGGAATAGCTGGGGAAGGCTGCACACTGGCAACTTGCTTTGGAGCAGATGTTGTCGCATCACCTTCCATGATCGCTTTCAACTCAGGAAAGCTTTCCTGGGCTTGACCTTGAGGCAGGCTTGTATATTCATCTGAGCCAGGAAGTGGTGGGATAAACGTGTCGGGAAAGGAAGGAGCCAGAGTTGAGTTTGCCACGCTAGTTTTCGTTTCTTCAGACTGTTGGACAGGAACTGGAGCAATAGCGGGGAAAGACTTTGGCAGACCAGTGACTGGCTGTGTGCTGGAATTGTTGGGAGTCAGCATGTCTGCCTCACCAATCCCAGGAACAGGTGGCGGTGTGAATTTTTCAATCGGAGGAATCGACTGCGGTTGTTGGACCAGTTGAGGCGCCTGAGTCTTTTGGAGCTTGGCTTCAGTGACAGTTGTATAACTCATCCCTGGGTCTTGTGGTGGAGCAGCAGCAGGAGCGCTGGTATCGCCTTTAATTTTTCCAACGAGGCGGTCAAACAGCGATCTCCGCGGGACTCGTGATCCTGCCGTCTGTTGAACCGTTGCAGGAGGTGTTTGCAAGACTGGCTGAACCCGGACTGGCTGAACAGTTCCAGTAGACGCACTCGACTGGTTCCCATAAAGGCGATTTAATCTTTGATCAGTCGTACCTGCCTGCACGTGCTGAACTTGAAATACACGACCTTCAGAGACACTAAACAGTGAGTGACCTTTCACTCCTGTGGTTGGTAATAGTGCTGGTTCTTCATAAGTTCGTGTTGCTGATGTCGAGACTTCAGGCAAGGCGTGTTCTGGTGTTTGAGCCGGAAGAGCTTGGGAAAACAAGAACAGACCTGAAGCTGAAGTAAGAATTAGCGAACGGGTTTCTTTGAAAAAGTGAGTATGCAGGCTCATTATGTCCTCTGCTTTCAATTTCGTGGAAATTCATGAAAGCCGATGCCCACGTATGGATTGTTGTTTTGGACTCGGTCGCAGATAATGCCGCTTGCCAGCAGGCATGATCTCACCAACAATTACAAACGTGGACTTCCAACTAAAACGGATAATCGACTCAGGCGGTACAGCTGGTCGCTGGTCAAGGTATCGTCCAAGCCCCTACACGAGTTTGATCACACTCACAACAATCTCATCCGTTTCGACTGGAACAAAGAATTCATGTCGCACATTACGGACAATAGTCAATCTCTACTCAAACGGCGTAAATTAACATGAGCGAAAAAGTACTTACAAAAGGCGATCCCGGCATGCCGACGATCATTATTCACCAACCAGGACGCCGACTCCTGCTAATGCTTTTGCTGTTTGGACTTGCCTTCTCAATCATGTTGAACTTTGGATTGCTTGCCAGTTTTGCCGACTATTCAACGGACTTGAATGCACCCAATGAGAAGTTCTACTCTGGAGATTCTCTTGCCACGGACAAAATTGCGAGGATTAATGCGAACTTCATGATCTCGAATCCCTACACAGATCGAATCAAGAAAATTATTGATCATGTCAGCCAAGCTGATGATGTCAAAGGGGTTCTGTTGGTGATTGATAGTCCAGGGGGACTCGTCTCTGATAGTCATGAAATCTATCACCGGCTGAAACTGCTGTCTGAGAAGAAACCTGTCTACGTTCAGATGAAAGGGATCGCTGCTTCTGGTGGATATTACATCGCAATGGGTGCTGGTTCAGAAAACCCTGTCTACGCAGAACCGACAACTTGGACGGGTTCCATTGGTGTGATCATTCCTCGCTATAACGCGAGTGAACTCGCAAAGAATCTAGGAGTCAAGTCTGAGTCGTTGACCACCGGACCCCTGAAGGAAACACTAAGCCCATTCAAAGAAATGTCGGAACGCGAAAAAGACGTTTGGGCGGTCATTATGGAAGATTCATTTGATCGGTTTATTTCTGTCATCGCTGAGAATCGAAAGAACCTCAACAAGGAACAAGTTCGCGAACTTGCAACAGGTCAGGTCTATACTGCCGATCAGGCATTAGCAAATGGATTGGTTGATCAGATCTCTTATGAAGAAGACACGCTTCTGGAATTACAGACAGCACTCGGTCTCAAGAAGGCACGGGTTGTTGAGTACCAGTTCCCGTTGTCTTTCACTGAAACCCTGATAGGTGGAGTAGGTAAAGCTCCGGAAATTAATGTTGATCCGCTGAAGACTGTTCTGGAAGCAAGTACTCCGCGTGCGATGTACCTCTTCGGCTGGGAACAAACAATAAACTCAATGAATTAGAGGTTAGGGCATCTCAGACGCTCCTATAGTTTAAATCGATGGATGAATTTTCCTCTTCAAAAAGTATCTACAATGCAAAAAGAAATACGGTTTATTTGGCTTCTGTTGATGCTTGCGATTGTTACTACTTCGTTGCCGGCTCAATCCGCTCGGAATCAACGTGGAGGCTCTGGTAGCGCAGGGAATTCACAAGCAATACGTTACACGGCTGCAACGGTAGACAGAATTACGTTGATCAGGTTTGAGAAAGTTCAAGATGAACTCAAACTCGAGACAGCACAAGTTCAGGCTCTTGGGAAAGTCACTACTGACAATAATTCTCTTGTTCGCAAGATGACCCGCGAAGCAATGAGCATTCGCAACTTAGAGCAAGAACTACGGATCCCCGCCTTTGTAGAATTCAAAAACAAACTTAAACAAACGAACAAAGAGGCTGGCGTAAGCGTCTCAAAAATCCTCACTGAAGACCAGAACTATCGATTGCAAGAGATCCTCTGGCAACTTCAGGGAATCAATGCATTTTTAAACGACCAGTTTGCCAAGCTTGTCGAAGTCTCTCCCGAACAACTAGAGAGAATCGAGGAAACAATCGAAGACATCGCTGCGATACAAAAAGGTGCTGGCAGGTCTGCTCAAAATTTAGAATCCATGCACCGCGTTCGTGCCAAGAAGGCACTTGATGAGATTCTCACGGATGCTCAAACAGCGAAAGTCCTTGAGCTGCAAGGAGAGTCGTTTAGTTTGTCTCAAGCGAGCTATCAGGATCAGCGACGAGGTGAAAGAGGTGGAAGTCGATGATTTTCACCAGGTCACAATAGAACAATATGGCCTGCTGGAATTCATCAATTAAGATGTACCCACTTTTTGCTCAAACATGGTGACGATTTTATGAAAGTTCTGGCAGCGGTAATGGTATTCTTCATTCAGTCGCAGTTGATCTGCGGTGAAGAAATTGGGATACCGAGCTTTAACAAGAGCGATCCTGGTGTTGTCAATCTGTTAGAGGATGGTCTTGAAGATTGGAAAGCAGAAGACGGGAAAGGAATTGATAATTGGATAGTAAGAAACAGGATCCTGACAAATTACAAACACGGTTCCCATCTCGTTACCAAAAAGAAATATCGCGATTTTGATTTGAGCCTGGAGTTCTTGTTACCCCACAAAGGTAATTCTGGCGTTTACTTAAGAGGGCGTTACGAAGTCCAATTAGACGATCACAACACAACAGACCAAATTAAATCCACAGGTGCCATCTGGGGGAAAATACCTATCGAATCTCATGTTTACAATGGTCCCAATCGGTGGAACCAGCTGTCAATTCGCATTAGAAACAATTCCGTGACAGTTTTGGTAAATCGAAACCCTGTCATTCGCTCAAAGGAATTGAAAGGGACAACTCGCGGGGCAATCGACGAGAATGAATCGGCTCCTGGACCGATTCTCTTGCAATCACTGAAAGGAGCTCGCTTCAAAAACATTCTCATCAAAGAGCTATAGCTTTCTCCGCAAAGATTCGGTTTGCCTTCGGTCTGAAGCAGCAATAATTCACATTTCAAATTGCAAAATGATTTCTCCTACATGTTCGGAATCCTCAATATTAATAAGCCTCAAGGGATCACCTCACGGGCAGTCGTCACTCAGGTCAGTCGGATCGTAGGACGCAAAGTGAAATGCGGTCACGCCGGGACTCTCGATCCATTGGCGACTGGGGTCTTGCTGGTCTGTATCGGAAAAGCGACAAAGCTGGTTCCACTCATCCATGAGCACTCAAAGTCTTATGCCGGGACATTTCTACTGGGGAAGAAAAGCGAAACCGACGACATTGAAGGCGAAGTTGAATCGGTCGCTGTTCCAGATGGATTGGATGAGGAATCTCTGCGGGAACTTCTTCCAGAATTCACCGGGAGGATCACTCAAGTTCCGCCCACACATTCAGCGATTTGGATTGATGGAAAACGAGCCTATGATCGCGCTAGGAATGGTGAAGACATTGAAATGCCTGAGCGTGAGGTCCACATTGAGTCGCTAGAATTAACCAATTTAGATCGTGAATCTTTCTCAGTCGAAATGACATGTGGAACCGGGACTTATGTACGTTCCATCGGGCGCGACCTTGCTCGCAAAGCAGGCACAGCAGCGATCATGTCTGTACTCACACGAACTTCAATCGGTCCCTTCTCGTTGGAGAATGCAGTCGAGCTTGAAGCATTGAATCGGGAGAATATCCTTGAATGCCTGCAAAATCCATTAGCGATGTTAGCTCACTTACCAGAATATCAGGTCACTGCTCCACAAGAGAAAACTCTACGTTACGGGCAACGGATTGATCTAAAAGGTGACTCGCAGACAAAGATCAACGAGAATGATACAATCGTGGTCACAGATGGAAATCAACGCATGATCGCGATTGCTGCACGACGAGATAACCAACTCGCTCCTCAAATCGTTTTTCCAGAATCATCCTCGTAAGATTTTTCCCAGGGCATTTTTAACAATAGTGAAAACATGGCGGGCAATATCGATCCTGAAACAATAGCAGCGATTCAACTTAATCTAACTCAAGGATTAGGACCGCGGTTGCAGTCTTTGTTGCTGGCGAGGTTTGGTTCGGCGGAAGCTGTCTTTCAGGCGAACGGTTCAGAGCTTCTCGCTGTTCAAGGAATTGGTCCCAAAGTCTCTGCGATGATCACTTCCGGGAGATCATTCGAAGCTGCACATGTCGAATACCAAAAAGCAGTCAGCCATGAAATCTCGATAGTCCCGATCAGTTCAATTGATTATCCGAGATCGCTGAAAGAAATTTGCGATCCCCCTCCGGTGCTCTACGTCAATCAAGAACTAAAGAGTACAGATCCGCTGGCAGTTGGAATTGTAGGCTCGCGACACTGTACACATTACGGTCGAACACAGGCAGCGAAGCTGGCAGGAGCATTATGCCGTGCTGGAATTGTCGTAGTGAGTGGTCTCGCCCGCGGCATCGATGGAGCGGCACATCGCGGAGCGATCGACGCTGGCGGTCGTACAATTGCAGTTTGTGCTCCGGGGTTACTGAAGATGTATCCGCCCGAGCATAAAGATCTTGCCAGAGAAGTCGTTGCCCAAGGCGCGATGATTTCTGAATCTCCGCTGGACCGAGCGCCGCAGAAAGGATTGTTTCCACAACGTAATCGCATCATTGCTGGCCTTTCATTGGGCGTCATCATCATTGAAGCCGGGAGGAAAAGTGGTGCGCTTCATACCGCACGACATGCAATGGAGCAAGGTCGTGAAGTCTTTGTAGTTCCCGGACGAATTGATAGTTCCGCCAGCGATGGATGCCATGATTTGATTCGCGACGGAGCAACCCTCATTCGAGATGTGAACGACGTTTTGGAATCGCTTGGTCCGCTCGTCGAACCGGTTCAAACGGAAGAGAAGAAGACAGTTCGTGTCCCGCGTGAATTGAATCTCAATGAGCAGGAGCAGACCGTGCTGAATCTCATTGATACCTCATCAACTTCAATTGAACACGTATTAGCGAAAGCGGAGATGGCTTCATCGCGCGTCCTTTCAACTCTGACCGTATTAGAGATGAAACGACTCGTCCGACGGTTACCGGGCGGTTCTGTGGAGCGAATAACAGGTTAGTTTTTAACGCGGAGTACGCAGAGAGAATCAAGCTCTGGAAATGGCAAGACATGTGAGTGTTCGAGATTTTCAATCAGCCTGTAGCTTGGCGAGCGGGGCAGCGTAAGCTCCCTGTACATGTGGTGTTGGTAACTTTTATTCCTTTTTTATGGGATTAAACTGAGTGTGACATCAAAGCGGTCGAACGCACGATACATTGCTTGGTCTAAGTTGATCTCCGCGCCTCCGCGTTATATTTTTGTAAGCGTTCACGATATTGAACTTATTGTCTAACCACGAAACACACAAATGACACGAAAAGGATTCATCCTGTCTCTTTCTTTTCGTGTGGTTCGTGGTTTTCGTGGTTAAAAGATCGTTGAGCCTGATAAGTCATGGAACGGTTACTATTATTTCTAAGAAACATTCAGCTTTGATAATCAGACAGCAGTTATAATCCGGGTCTCATCGAATATGCGCGAATTCAATTCCTCCTGTTGTTTAGCAGTCACCATTCTTGTTGTGACCATGCAAGGTTGCAGCAAACCTCCTGTTGCTGAGATTTTTCAGACACAAGAAGTGACCATCGCTACAACCATGCTGATCAGCGAGTTGAATGCGACGGAAGATCATCTCGTTCAATGCCCTTTTCAGATTCAAAACCAAAGCAACGAACCACAAGTCATTAAACTAATCGGAACTGGTTGTTCATGCTATGGAGTGATTCATCAAGATGAAAAAATTGAGCGTGGAGAATCGATTTCATTCGATGCCAATTCAGCGATTGAATTGAAAATCAAAGCTCAAGCACCGATGAGCGAAACCCTGCAGTCTTACCGAGCTACTTTTGAATTCCCTACTGAGGGTGAGCCTGAGGTTCGTAAGTTGTTCTGCGAGTTACAGGTTTACCAGGATATTAAAGTGATCCCCAAAATCCTCATCTGTGACACCGAACTAGGACAATCTGTTGTCACGGATAAGGAGATCACTCTCGAAAGAATTTTTCGCAGCGAAGATGGAAAGTGCCTTGAACCGAAGTTCAATAACCTGCCAAATGGAGTGGAAGTTCAAAGCCTTGTTCAAGTTGAGGATTCGGTTGAATTAGAGCCGGGCATTTGGAAATCCATCTGGCAGGCAAAAGTGCAAATCCCTGTCGCAGGTGATCTTTCTGCAACGGGGAACACAAGCACTTATGCAGTCACTTTTACAGGAACTGATTCAGAAGAAAACTTATCCAGCACTGCCAAGGTTATTCAGAGAGTCAGAGTACCCATCCATTATCCGGAAGAGATTCATTTCGGTCGTTTTCCCAAGGGAGAAAGTCGGAAACGGTCTCTCTTCCTGTCGAGCGTTGCGGGAGGAAATTTTCGTTTGGAAGTTAACCAAGAGCAACTTCCCGACAATCTTGACGTCTCTATCCCATCTGAAATTGCATCCAAGTATAAAGTTGACCTCACATTTAGGGGTACAGAATCAGGAGACTGGAATCACAATCTGATCCTGACGACAGATTTGGAGAATCAACAAGAAATTGAAATTGCATTAAAAGCGATCATTCTAAAGTCGGAATCCAACTGACCTTGCTCTATTCTGCTATTTCCCCCTACATTCCCAAATGATTTTGACTGGATAGTGCCGCGCTTGTGTTTTGTTGGCACGTAGACCTTAAACGTTGAAATGGATTTTCCCTAAATTATAAGGCCCTGAAATGAGTTCAGGTGATCAGGAATGGGCAGGCTTGCCTATGACCGACCGCAAGGTAGCTTTGTTCTCCCCAGCAATCGAAACAGTTTCTTCGGAACTGGAACAGGCGATTGAGTCATCGCGCGACTGGCTCTTGGAAAGACAATCTTCCGATGGCTATTGGGTGGGCGAACTCGAGGGCGACACCATCCTCGAATCGGAATATGTTCTGCTACTGACCTGGCTTGGCAATGCTGATTCTGATCTCGTACAACGCTGCGCGAAATATATCGCGAGGCAGCAACTTCCCACGGGTGGATGGTCACTTTACCCCGGTGGACCGTTAGAAATCAGTAGCTCTGTTAAAGCGTATTGGGTTTTGAAAATTGCTGGCTACAACATTCAATCGGAACCAATGTTGCGAGCGAAGATGGCAATCCTCGCTGCCGGTGGAGCAGAACGTGTCAATAGTTTTACGCGTTACTATATGGCGCTCTTAGGGGGCATCACCTACAAGCAATGCCCCGCAGTCCCGCCGGAATTGATGCTGCTGCCGAAGTGGTCACCGATCAACATTTACGAGATGTCTTCCTGGTCTCGAACGATTGTTGTCCCGCTGAGTCTCCTCTGGGCATTCCAACCGAAAACGAAACTCCCTAAGAATCAGCAGATTGACGAGTTGTTTAGTCACTCACCAGCTGAGATGCCCGTCTCGATGCCACCCTCGGAACAACTCGACGAATTAAAATCGAAATCATGGATACCCTGGTCCGGTTTATTTCGAACCGTCGACCGCATCTGGAAGAGAGTTGAACGGCTTCACTTGAACCCTTTCCGCAAGATCGCTGTCGCGAAAGCTCACCAATGGATCGTTGATCGCTTTGAAAAAAGCGATGGACTTGGAGCAATCTTTCCGCCTATCATTTGGAGCGTCATCGGACTTCGCTGCCTGGGGTATGAAGAAGACTCGCCCGAGGTCCAAACGGCGCTCAACGAGTTGAAAAAACTGACCATTCACGAAGGCGATACTGCTCGCCTCGAACCATGTCGTTCACCTGTCTGGGATACTTCAATCGCTTTGAACGCCCTGCGTGAAGCAGACGTTCCAGCGAAGCACCCACAACTTCAAAAAGCTGTTGACTGGTTACTTTCCAAAGAGGTTCGAAACCCCGGAGACTGGTCTGAACGACATCCAGACATCGATCCAGCTGGGTGGTACTTCGAATTCAACAACGAATTTTATCCCGACATCGATGACACGATCATGGTCACAATGGGACTAGCTCGTTGCCTTCCGGGTAGCGGAGAACAATGGTCAGATCAGTTCATTAAAGAGCAACCCGCTGTCGCGCTTGATGAGTCGTCGCCTCAATATGTAATGGCAGGAAAAGCAAACTCTGCCTGGGACGCCATTCAAGACATTCAAAAATCTGAGTCATCAGTAGCAGCGATCTCGCGAGCTTTGAAATGGGTCGGTGCTATGCAATGCCGCAACGGTGGTTGGGCAGCCTTCGATGCAGACAATGACCGGGAAATACTGACTCGAGTTCCTTTCGCAGATCACAACGCGATGATCGATCCCCCGACAGCGGACATTACCGCGCGAACATTGGAAATGTATGGTCGCTTGGGCATGAAATCGTCCGAAGAGATGTTCACAAAAGCTCTCGACTTCGTTTGGTCTGAACAGGAAGAAGATGGCGCCTGGTACGGTCGTTGGGGTGTGAATTATCTCTACGGAACTTGGCAAGTCATCGTCGGACTGACTGAATTCGGAATTCCCGCCCAAGATGTTCGGTTACAAAAAGGTGTCGAGTGGCTAAAGAAAACTCAACAAGCCGATGGAGGTTGGGGCGAAACTCCACGCACTTACGATGAGCCACATTTACGCGGAACCGGACCAACGACACCCTCTCAAACAGCTTGGGCATTGATGGGGCTTATGGCAGGTGGTGTGGTTGATTCTGAAGAGGTCCGTAAAGGCATCCACTACTTACTCGATACACAGACTGCCGCCGGAAGTTGGGATGAAAAGTGGTACACCGGGACCGGTTTTCCGAAAGTCTTTTATCTCAAGTATCATCTCTATCGGCACTACTTCCCCTTGATGGCATTGGCTCGATATCGCAAACTGAAAGAGTGGACGTAGAAGGTAGATGTAGGGTCCGCTGTGCGGACCATGCCATTGTTAGACGTGGTTCGCACGGCGGACCCTACGAAATGAGATAGATAGAAAACCAATAAAGATGTAGTCGAGTGGCAACAACTCTGCGACAACACGATCAACATTCATTTCTGGCGTTCCCAGAGAACAAGCTCGCTGTCGCTGCGATTCAACGACTTGCCCCGTTAACACGTCGCCGGATGCTCCAGTTCGTGACGTTAGTTGGTCCTCCAGGCACTGGGAAATCTCGTTTAGCTCGCGAACTCATCCGCAGTTGGGAAGCAAAAAGAACCGATGGGAAAATCATCTATGTGACGGCTTCTGAATACGCAGCACAGTTTGCTGAAGCCTCCGCAGCAGACGCCATCAGGCAATTTCAAATTCGTTATAGAAAAGACATTTTGCTCTTCGTTTGTGAAGACATTCAAGCATTAGCCGGTCGCAAAGAAACGCAACAACAATTGATCGCAGCATTCGACGAAGTGACTGAATCGGGCGGGTGCGTTTTGCTGACTTCAACAACGATGCCCTCAGGCATTCGCAGACTCAGTTCACGACTGACGAATCGAATTCGAGGTGGACTCTGTGTCGATGTGCCACTCCCGGGGGCGAGCAGCCGCAAGAAACTGCTCGAACACTATCTCCTCAGCGAGTCAGTCAGACTCACCAAAGAGGAGATCATCGAGATCTCCCAGAAGCATGAGTTTTCGCCTCGTGAACTTCAAGGACTACTACAACATCTGAAAGCCTCACAAAGCACAAGTCGCGGAACTCAACTCTCCAGCAGCGAAGTTCTCGAACAGATTACTATCCGCGAGCATTACACACTTCCCGAGATCGCCTCAGCGACCTCCAAGGTGTTTGGCATAAAAATCTCCGACCTCAAAAGCCCTCGTCGTTCACAATCAATTTCGACAGCGAGACAAGTCGCCATGTACCTGGCTCGCGAGATGACCGATCTGAAATATAAAACCGTCGGAGAATTCTTCGGTCGCGGCAATCACAGCACAGTCATTCACGCCTGCAAAAAGATAGGCTCTCTAATCGAGACGAACCCTGTCCTCGCTCACAACGTCGAACTCGTTGAGAAGCGATTACAGAATCGATAAACGATAGTAACCAAAAGGCTCATCAGTTATGGAGTTTTAACCTGTCACAAGCTTGGTTCGTTAGTGATGGTAACCACGAAACACACTAATGACACGAAAAAGTAAGATCCCACATGAGAGTTTGTTTTGATTTAATGAAGAGGTGAGCACCAATGGCAGAAATTCTTTTCAAGGATGAGAGCTACAGGATAATGGGTGCGATGTTTGAAGTTTATAGAGAGATGGGTTGCGGCTTTTTGGAAGCTGTTTATCAGGAATGCGTAGAATTTGAATTAGATGATCAAAAGATACCATTCGTTGCACAGATCCGATTGGATTTGAATTACAAACATCATCGTTTGAGTTCAAATTACATTCCGGACATCATCTGCTTTGACAAGATAGTAATAGACTTAAAAGCCGTGAAGGAAATCGCTGACGAGCATCGTGCTCAGGTACACAATTACCTGAAAGCTTCAGGTTATCGCCTTGGGATGATTATCAACTTTGGCCACTACCCGAAGTTGCAATATGAACGAATTGCACGTTAGATATTCGTGCTAGAGAACCAAATAATTTACCACATTTTTTTCGTGTGATTCGTGTTTTTCGTGGTTTGAAAAATCATCTTCAATCCTGATTCGATACCCTAGCTTTCTGCATCGCTTTCACAAAATCTCTCGCAGCATTTTCGATTCGCTGCATGTCTCCATTTTCAAGGGCATCTTTCTCAACGAGTGCTCCGCCGAGTCCAACTGCACAGGCTCCGGCTTTTACGAAGCTATTGAGCGTATCGAGATTCACTCCACCAGTTGGCAGTAATCGAACTTGCGGCAATGGACCATGGACTGCCTTCAAGTATGAAGGACCGCCAACATCTGCGGGGAAAACTTTGACGATATCAGCACCCGCTTCCCAGGCTGTTAGAATTTCTGTCGGAGTGAACGCTCCGGACATGACGACTTTGCCGTATCGCTGACAGAGTTTGATGACTTCGGTGTTGACGGTCGGCGTGACGATAAACTCGGCGCCAGCGAGAATGGCTGCGCGTGCGGTTTCGACATCGAGAACAGTCCCAGCCCCCAGGAGAATTCGGTCGCCGATTTTGTCTCTCAACTGCTTGATGATGTCGATCACGCCCGGAACTGTAAACGTAACTTCGATGACATCAATTCCGCCTGCGTAGAGAGCTTCAGCCACTTCAAGCAATCGATCTCCATTGGGAGCCCGAATAATCGCAACCAGCCCTAGGTCAAGCACTCTTTGTAAATCGGTTTCTTTGCTCATGATGTATTCTTAGATAGTGACTGAATAATTGTAGAGTTTCGTATCGTAAGCTGGTTAGTCGGACACTTAAAGTGTCCGGCAAAACGCGTTTCTGAGTTGCCACTTCTCAACTTCTTCATTATCCAGCAAGAAGTGTCCCGATTTGATATGTTAGAAATGCTGCGACGTACGCAAGAATCGTCATGTAAGTGAAGGTGAAAATTGGCCAGCGCCAGCTGTTGGTTTCACGGCGAATGACCATGAGAGTCGCTCCGCATTGAGCGCAGAGTGCGAAGAAGACCATGATTGATAACGCAACTGGGATCGTAATCAACGGGCTTCCATCAGGCCACTTGGCTGCCATCAATGCACTTTTCAGTCCCGGGTTCTCTTCGTCAACGTCACCGCCGAGGCTGAAAATTGTTCCCATTGTGGCAATGATCACTTCGCGTGCAGGAAAAGAAGCGAGTGCTCCAATTCCGATTCGCCAGTCCCAGCCAAGTGGTTTGACAACCGGTTCAATCGCTTGCCCCATCTGTCCGAGGTAACTGGCGCGTATCAATTGACCGGAGAGCTGGTTATGTCGTTCTGCGAGTGTTTCAAGTTCTAGTTCGATAGCTGGAGATGTGGCAGTAATCGATTCAATGTTAGTTTCAATTTCGAAGAGTTCTGTATGATCCGAAGGGAAATAACTGAGTGCCCAAACTAAAACGGTCACACTAAAGATCAGTGACCCAGCCCGCAGCACGAACGCTTTCGCTCGATCATATACGCGGTCGAAGACGATTCTCGGTGAAGGCCACTTGTAAGGTGGAAGTTCCATGACGAAGGGCGGTGTCTCGCCCTTGAAGAATGTTTTCTTCAAGATCCAGGCAATTGGAATCGCGACGACGGCTCCAAGACTGTACATCGCGAACAGGACAACACCTTGTAGATTCAACCAACCGAAAAAGAGGCTCGCTGGGATGAATGTGTAAATCATCAGCAGGTAAACAGGCAGTCGTGCCGAGCAACTCATTAGTGGTGCGACCAGCATGGTAACCATGCGGTCGCGACGATTCTCAATAACTCTGGTTGCCATCACGCCGGGGATTGCACACGCAAATGAGGACATCAGCGGCAGAAACGATTTTCCACTTAGTCCGACGCGGGTCATTAACTTATCCATTAGGAATGCAGCCCGTGCCATGTAGCCACAGTCTTCAAGGATTGCGATGAACGCGAACAGTGCAATGATTTGCGGAAGGAAGATGATCACTGATCCGACGCCAGCAATTGCTCCGTCAACGATCAAGCTGCGGAGCATTCCCGGTTGCATCCAGCCTTCGACGAGACCAGTAATGAATCCCTGGAAGTTCTCGATCATGTCCATAAACGGACCTGACCAGCTGTAGATTGCCTGAAAGACGAGAAACATTAAGAAGGCAAAGAAGAGAATCCCAAGGAAACGGTGCGTGAGTATCTTATCGAGCTTATCACTGACACTCGCTGTCTGATCAGACGTTGTGCGGGTCAGGACACCATCAAGTTGTTCGCGAATCCAGTTGTACCGTAACTTCGTTTCCACGGCGGGAATACGACAGCCAGAGGAGGCGAGTCTCAACCGAGCTTCGCCCAGGTATTCCTTGAGATCAGGTGTCAGCTGCTTGCCGACTGACTCTTCACTGGCTCCGCGAACGTCTAAGAGCATGCGTTCTAAAAGATAAAAATGAACCGGTTCTCCGCCACGTTCTACGATCCAATTAGAGAGCTTTTCGATCTCTTCATAGAATTCAGCAGGAAACAATTTTGGTGGCGGTTTGACTTCTGATTCAATGGCTGCCACGACCGCCTTACCGACTTCATCGATTCCGATTTTGCGATGTGCCGAAGTCGTGATGACTGGCACGCCTAGTCGCTCTTGCAGGGCTTTGGGGTCAATTTCAACTCCCCGAGTCTGTGCCAAGTCCCACATGTTCAAAACGAGGACTGTCGGTAAATTTAAGTCCCGTACCTGGCTGAAGAGATACAGATTTCGTTCGAGATTGGATGAATCGACGATGCAGACAACTGCCTGCGGAGTGGCGACATCTGACTGGCGTCCGAGCAAAACATCCACCGAAACCATCTCATCAGCGGATCGCGGAGAGAGACTGTATGTTCCCGGGAGATCAATCAGCGTGACGGATCTGTTTTCGAACGTACACTTCCCGACCTTCTTCTCGACGGTCACTCCCGGAAAATTGCCGACTCTCGCCTGACCACCAGAGATCGCATTGAAGAGTGTACTTTTGCCTGTGTTCGGATTGCCGATGAAGGCGACTGTCAAATTCGTTTCAGAGGAAGATGTCTCGACCGAATTTGCCATAGCGACTTACCGAAGAATTCTTTTGGAGGGAGGAGAGCAGGCTTTAAATTGTTTCGATATGTACTCGTGCGGCTTCTGACGATCTTAGAGAGAGTCGATAGCCGCGAACCGAAAATTCAATCGGATCACCAAGCGGAGCAAACCCCAATAGCTCAACTTCTTCATCTTCAGTCAGACCCATTTCCATCAAACGCAGAGCAACCGCGTCGTCACCCAACACATCCACAATACGAACTGTCGTTCCGACCTGCTTGACGTCAGCGAGTGTTTTGAGGATTTCAGATTGATTCTGCATTCGACTCGTTGTCAATCGTCGCTAAATTGAAGATCACAACTAGAATCAGGCTGCGGACGGTACTGGTTCAACCAAAATCATCGTGGAAGGATCACACCGGAAAGTGAAGCGATGACCCTGAACTGCGAGAATACAAGGTTCACCAGTCTTGACCATACGAACGGTGACACCTTCACGGAGACCAAGTTCCTGTAAACGATGCAACCACTCTTCAGAAGCGACCATTTCGACAACGCGTCCGCACTCAGATGATTGCAGAAGATCTAACGGAATCACTTGTGAACAGGTTGATGTGGACATTGGCACTCTCAGTTCGAATTGAGACTCAGTCTCAGGAAGTCTATCGAATTGTAACAGCCCATCAGACCAGTGCAAATCAATTTGTAAATAGAATTCTCAAGAATATTAGAAAGGTTATTCGCTATCCCTGCGACGGAACTCCTTAAATATAGCCGTTTCTTTTCAATCTACGTAGATTTCCTGATTGCTCTTCAGAAACTTCTCCCCGTTGCGTGGAAAACATCATTCCCGACCGATACGATGCACGACCCAGTTGTATTTGGTCAACAAAGATATCATCAACATAGATTTATATTCTGGAGAGATTGTATGAGCGACAACAGTTCCGAGTCCCCGTTCCCTAACGCTAAAAGACTGCTTTATGCTGGCTTTATGGCAATTTTAGCTGCCGGAGTCGGGTACTCAGTGCGAGGCGGTATTTTAGGTCAGTGGGCTGTCGAGTTTGGGTTCACAATGACAGAACTCGGAACGATCACCGGAGGTGGTCTGACTGGGTTTGGAATTGTGATTATCTTGAGTTCGTTGATCGCTGACAAAGTCGGCTACGGTCGCCTGATGATTCTGGCATTCATCCTTCATGTGGTTTCCGCTGTGGTCACTTTCGCTGCTCCAGCTGCATTCGAAGCGAGTGGAAAAGCCGGTGCTTACAACTGCCTATTCTGGGGAATGTTCATTTTCGCAATCGCGAATGGTCTCGCTGAAGCAGTGGTGAATCCGCTGACAGCGACTCTCTTCCCGAAAAATAAGACTCACTACTTGAACATTCTTCATGCTGGCTGGCCAGCTGGTTTGGTCATCGGTGGATTGGCATCCGCGTTTATGGCTGGAAATGCAGATGCGAATGTTGCTCCCGTAGACTGGAAGATTCAAATGTCTCTCTTCCTCGTGCCTGTGATCATCTACGGAGTGATGCTGTTCGGTCAAAAGTTCCCGAAATCGGAAGCTGCCTCAGCCGGTGCAACTTTGGGTCAAATGATCGGAACCGTGTTCGCACCTCTGATGTTGTTCCTACTTCTTATCCATGCGATGGTCGGTTACGTCGAACTCGGTACAGATTCCTGGATCGCCAAAATCACCGGAGCGATGATGGGCTCCAATGCAAAAGGTCTGGCTCTGTTTGTTTACACATCATCATTGATGTTTGTCTTACGATTCGTTGCTGGTCCAATTGTTCACCGCATCTCACCGCTGGGACTCCTCCTTGTTAGTGCGATTCTTGGTTTTTTGGGACTCACACTGCTTAGTAACGCAGAAACGGTATTGATTTGTGTCATCGCCGCCACAGTTTACGCATGTGGAAAAACTTTCCTTTGGCCGACAATGCTTGGTGTTGCCTCTGAACGCTTCCCGAAAGGTGGAGCGGTCGCGATTGGAATGTTGGGCGGTGTCGGGATGCTTTCAGCCGGACTGCTAGGTGGTCCTGCGATTGGCTTTGAACAAGACTATTTTGCATCCCAACAATTAGAAACGGAAGCGGGAGAAACTTTTGACCGTTATAAAGCGAACGAAAAAAGCGAATTCATGAGCTTCGAAACGGTCGGACTGAACGGAGCAAAGGTTGGTGTCCTTACAGATGGTGGAAAAGAGCTAAATCGTGTTGATGCTTTGCTCAAAGAAACTGGCGAGAAGGTCGAAGGCCATGCTGAACTCAAAGCATGGTGGGACAACGCTGAGAAGACCGCTGAAACAGATGAACCGCTCGTCAAAGAAGCGGGTATCCACGGAGGTAAAATGGCACTCAAGCTGACATCTTATGTCCCGTTGACGATGGCAGTTTGCTATCTGCTCTTGATCATCGGATTCAAGATGTCCGGCGGCTACAAAGCTGTCGAACTTGAAGATCAACCAGATCTTCCGGACAGCCCAGAAGCACTCGGAACCGCTGAATCGTAAGGCGATTGATAATTAAGTGTTTTTAGCGACCCGGCGTGCCGATCACGCCGGGTCGCTTTGTTTATGAAATGGATTGAGGGGCAAGGGATCGAGGGTCAAGGTGATAACTCGAAAGCTCGCGCTTCATATCGAGTCCTCAATCCAGTTTGTTTTCTGCTCTCATCTCTAGACTCTCAACCTTCTCTAAGCCGAAGGCTTCCCAGCCATTAGTATCTGGTGTCGCTAGACTCTCCACCGGCTAAAGGCTTTTGATCCCTTTGGGAAGTTTTCACGTTTCACGTCACGTCCTTCCATTTGATATGCTTCACTCTCCTTACTCTCAACTCTAGACTCTCAACCATAAAACCATGTCCGAAACAAACTACACAATGCTGACCGACTTAATTGATGACTCCGCCGTCGAGCTTGTCATGGAACTGATGGCGATTCCTGGCAAAAGTGGAGACGAAGGTGCCGTTTCCAGTTTTATTGTTGAGAAGCTGAAGTCTTATGGGATTCAAGATTCGCAGATCAGTTTTGATTCGGCACAGAAGAAAAGTCACATCGGTGGAGAGGTCGGCAACTTGATTGTCAAACTGCCAGGTAAGCCTCGACAACCACGCCGACTGATGATGGCACACATTGATACCGTTCCTCTGTGCGTTGGTTGCCAACCTGTTCGCAAGGGAAACTTGATTAAGTCGAAAGACCCGACGACTGCACTTGGTGGTGACGATCGCGCCGGCGCAGCGGTCGTGTTGAATTCAATTCGTCTCATCAAAGAACATGACCTCCCGCATCCGCCGCTGACGTTATTGTTCGCAGTGCAAGAAGAAATCGGACTCGTCGGAGCGAAGAATGTTGCGATCAAGAAGTTGGGCAATCCCAAAGCCTGTTTCAACTGGGATGGTGGTCTGGCAAACCTCGCTGTCATCGGTGCAACTGGTGATGATCATATTGATATCGAAATTGAAGGGATCGCCAGCCACGCGGGTGCTCATCCCGAACAAGGGGTTAGCGCACTTGCCATCGCAGCGAAGGCAATTAACTCACTCGTCGACGATGGTTGGCACGGACTGATCGAAAAAGGGAAACAATCCGGGACAAGTAACTTCGGTGTCATCAAGGGTGGAGATGCAACGAATGTCGTCATGGATAAGTTGAACATCACCGCCGAAGCCCGCAGCCACAATCCAATCTTCCGAGCTAAGATCCTCAAAGCAATCGAGAAAGCCTTCAAGCAATCGATCAAAGAGATCACAAACGTCGATGGCAAAAAGGGCAAGCTGACATTCTCAACCCGCCATAAGTACGAGTCCTTCAAAATTGATGTCAAAGATCCGGTGGTTCAAACAGCACTCAGCGCAATGGAGTCAGTCGGGCTCGAACCGATCACGAAAATCAGCAACGGTGGTCTCGATGCCAACTGGATGAACGCACACGGCTTACCGACCGTCACCATGGGCTGTGGGCAGAACAACATTCATACAGTCAAAGAAGAGTTACACATCGACCAGTTCCTCAATGCGTGCCGTATTGGTTTACTGATTGGCACAGGGACAGTTTGAAGGAGTTGAAGGTCTAGGGTTGAGAGTTGAGGGAAGCACGTACTCATGATTATGAAACCGGACAAACATCTGGAAACTCGGACTTGGTGTCTCGGAGAAACGACTTGGGAACTTGGTCTCACTCCGAAGATCATGGGGATTGTGAACGTGACCCCGGACAGCTTTTCTGATGGCGGTGAATGGTTCAGCTCAGCGAAAGCGATTGATCATGCCTTAGAACTCGTCGAACAAGGCGCCGACATTCTGGACATCGGCGGGGAATCAACTCGCCCGGGAGCGACACCGGTTTCAGTTGAAGATGAGTTACAGCGAGTGATTCCTGTCATCAATCAATTGGCGGATCGAATCTCAGTTCCAATCGCTGTCGATACAATGAAAGCTCAAGTCGCAAAAGAAGCTCTGTCAGCAGGAGCCTGTGTGATCAATGATGTCTCAGCGTTTACGTTCGATGAAAAAATGATAGATGTCGCGACCGATTCTGATTGTGGAGTTATCCTCATGCACATGCTGGGATCACCACAAACAATGCAGAATGAACCACAATATACAGATGTCGTTCGTGAAGTGATTGAGTATCTTCAGCAGAGAGTTGAAGCTCTCACTGTGCGAGGAATTTCAGCCAACCGAATCGTGGTCGATCCCGGAATAGGCTTCGGCAAGACGGCTCAACATAACTTGTCGCTGTTAAAGAATGTTGAAAAGTTGCGTGCGTTTGGTCATCCGGTTCTGATTGGGCATTCACGCAAACGATTCCTCGGCAAGATCATCGGTCGATCTGTTGAAGAGAGACTGGCGGGCACGATTGGTGTCTCTATTGCTTTGGCAGAACAACATGCCGACATCCTCCGCGTCCATGACGTCGCAGAGGTGAAAGATGCCATCGCAGCCTGGCAATGTATATCTGATACACCTTGATCAGAAAGTTTGATCCAGTCCTTGAATTTTTCGTTATCAATACTGTTGAAGCTCAGCATTTTTGATG
>JABJMI010000542.1 GCA_018659505.1 Planctomicrobium sp. | reverse complement strand
TCGAAAAAGTAACGATTGTCCCCGGACAGATGCACAGCGGAGTGAGCCGATTGGGCGCATGCAAAATTCAAAAGAGCAGGCGTAAAGCATCTCAAGATCCAATGGAGGACGATGTTCTGATACTGCTAGCCGGGATGGTTGCCGAAAGTCGTGTCACTGGAGGTTACTGTCTGCATGGGGCATCTCAGGATCTTCTGCTTGTTCAACAGCTGCTGACGTTAAATCGAGCTACAAACGAACGCCAACTTCAGCGACTTGCAAAGCGAATGGTCGATAAGACCGAAAACTTACTCAGCAGTACAGAGCCGACAAGAGCGATTGAACTGATCGCCAACGAGCTACTGGAAAAAGAAACGATCAGTGGAAGAGCCGTCAGGCACTTTATCGAACTCGCGAAACAACAGTGTTCCTGAACTGCTCGCATCATTTTTCAACCAGGTGTGTGGCTTCCAAGTTCGCTTGCTCCATTCGTTTTAGAAAATCGGCGCTTACGCGAATGAAACTCATCTAGCTGAAAACAGATCGACATGAGAGTGATAGGAATGGCACTGTGCACACTGGTTGAGATTGTTTGACTTAGAATGACAATCCGTACAAGAGCTCTTCGAGATCGAATGAAACCCACTTGAATGTGGGGGGGGATCATACTTCGATTCGAAATTGGAATGAAATTCTGGTTGATGGGCAGCGAGAGGAGTTGATTGCTCATTCAGTGTATGGCAGGTTGAACAGGCATCTTCAGTGAGCGTGCGAAGATGGGGAGCGTGATTGAATCTCGTGAGCGATTTCGGTCCCGACGAAGTTTTTGCAGACCATTGAATTCCCCATCGCTGAGTATTTGGATCCTGTTGAACAGTGTGGCATGCAAAACATCTGCCTGAAGCGACGGGGCCTTTTGTTTGATCTGATCCTGATGCACTTGGATTCGCCAGCACCTCAAACATTTTTATGATCGGTTCGTTTTGGTTTGTTGAACTAAAATCTCCGAAGCGCTTCACGGATTCGTCAAGCCAGTGCCGAACAACTGGATCGGCATGACCAATCGGGGAATACCGAATTGTTTGATCCTGATGACGAACTGACCACCCACCTCCTATTTCAGATTCTGGTGGGAATTTAGGAGAAGCTTGTTGAGATTGATCTACTTCAACGTGAGGCTGACCGGCTTCTAAACTTTTATCGTCTTGTAACAAATTCGGAAACCAAAGTTGCTGGGCATTGATCATCGCGGGAACAATCGAAACCGGTAACTTACCGAACTCCTTTTCATTTTCTTTTAAACGTTCTTCAAGAGCTAGTTCGCCGCTGCGAACCACATCACGGAATAATCTCTTGATTTCTATTGAGCGTTCGGCGTCTGTAAAACTTTCGGATTGAGCATCAGTCGGTAAGAGCATCTGCATGAAACCTGGGATGTTTCTCAGGCGAGGAGAACTTGGTAACGAAGGCCACTCTCCAGGTAACTCATTGCTAAGCGGTGGAATTGAAACAAAGGCGATTCCAGGAAAATCTCGATCCAAAATCCCCTGTTTGTGACAAGCCGAGCACATTTGGTCGAACCCATTCGTCATCATTAAAGTTCCATCGCTACTAGCCTGATGACAATCGTCACAGCTTTGAGGCGGTTCCGCATTTGGCATCAGACGTGACGAATCTTCCAAGAAGTAACGATTGAGATGACTTGCGTGATCGAACTGTATGCGTGTTGGTTCCTGTCCTGGGTACTTTGTGAACTCGGGATGCCCAGATTCGAAACTCTCGAACTGTTTCGAATGGCAAGTCTGGCATTGGTCATTCGAAAATGTTGTCAACTTGTGAGCCATCCCATGATGTTCTTGATGACAATCACCACAAGCGTGTGTCTCGCTTGAAGATGTGATCGCGGATGCTGTTCTCAAAAAAAGCGTCGATGACGTTGGAGCAACAGACTGGGCATGTTCAGTAAGATTCCTCAACTGATCCTTAGGAATACTATGTGCTTGTAAAGGACTTGGACCTAAATCTTCATGACACGTTAAACAAAGTGCTGAATCCTCGAATGATGATGAATGAAACGTAGCGGCAGACCAGTTGTCGTTCGCAGCAGAATGACAACTTGCACAATTCATCTCTGCAGATGAGTGAGAGGCGGTCAGCGTTCCCGGAGAGATCGCTTCAGACGCTTTTCCGTTCCACAACAGAAGACATGCTGAGAGCGACATCGCTGCGATCATCGCTGCAAAGATGCGACGTTTGTGCAGCAGACTTCGTCTGGGACGGCATTTTCGGTTCGTTCCCGAGGGATTGTGATTCGGACATTCCCCAC
>JABJMI010000166.1 GCA_018659505.1 Planctomicrobium sp. | reverse complement strand
GGGGAATAGCGATAGCTGGAACCTTGTTTGGCTATCATTGCTGATCTCGTATAACCAGTTGCGATTACTCTACGAACCTAACGAATAGACAACGGAACTCACACGGGTCACTCCGGCCAGAGTACTAATCGGCAAACTCTGAGACCTATCCGGTGATCGCGATTGCGATTAACATCGTGGCTTACCCGGAATTCCAATTCTATGGAGGAACGCAATGCGAGTGAAAAGTTCGTCTCTGTTTTTCACGCTATGTGGCTTGGCATGTGTTACTTCATTCATGTTAAGAACCGGTTTGGGGAATGTTTTTGAACGGCAACCTTCGGGGATCGGCTCGACAATCCTTGGGTATCCTGCAGAGAAGGTGTTCGCCACTTGTCTGATTCGACCGCAACGGATCAATGACCACGAAATAGCCAGATCGCTACCGGTTGGAATGTTTCTACCTCAGCAATTCTCATTCAAGCGCCTAGCAGAAATGGATATTGAGGAAATTGCAGTCCTCTGCCGTGGTGCAACCGGGGAGCAAAATTCGAGCCATCATTTGGAGGAGATTGAATGGGCGTTTATTGCGAAGTTCGCCCTGCATGTCGAATTGAATTCAATTATTGAACGCTGGAATCGAGCTTCTGTGCCGGGAGAGCCATCACGTAAGTTTGAGGTTATTCCCGTCAAAATTGGATCAAAGACTTGTTTTCGAGTCTCTGCTGGTTGCTTCTTTCCCAATCGTCAAATTGAGTCCAAACTTCGATTTACCAAGCGAGACGGATCGCCAGGGGATGAGGGAGTGAACGTAGGAGATCTTTACCAGGACTTTGGATACATCGAGGGGCAATCGAAAGCATCGGCAATATTTGAGCTGGATCAAATTGACGAGTTGGACCTCGTTGACGACCAATTGATTCTGGAAATCTATTCAAACGTCTTTGCCACTCACTTTGTCGAAGATGAGTTCTCTTCTGCGAAGATCATGTTACGAAATCCAATATCAGGCATGCAAAGCCTACCTATTTCGTTCCAGCCACGATCTTATGTTGCACAGCGATTGGGGATTTCACGCGATGTTCGGGTTCGCGAAGCAGGAGAAACTCGCAGCGTCGATTTGTTGAAAGACCTTGTTGTGGACGGAAAACTTGAAGTCATACTCCAAGGGAATCAAGAAGGCATCTATCTCGGAGTCGGTGCGCAGTATTTGAACGTCAGGCCCCAAGTATTTGAATATCTCTACCTGTCTAAGGACGAACTGGTAGTCACTCAATCCATAGCAAGTATGACATCACTACTGACGCGACACGACGCAATGACCTCCGAAACGTTTCCCCCTTCAGCAGACGATATTACCGCAATGATTGAGGTGCAGGACGCTCAAGATCGCGAGCATTTGCGGTCATTATTGAAACTAAACAATCAGATTTCCGAAGCATCTCAACTCGCAGATTCGCTGACCGGTTTACATGCGTCTCTGAGCACGGCGGAAGGGCTGGAGACAAACGTCTCGCTGCAATTCAACACATCCCGTAAAGCAGCCAATTTCAAAGGCAGTCTTGAAAGGTTGATTGAAACAGGAAAATCTTCAATGAGTCAATCAATCGAACAATCAGTCAATAGGTTGGAGGCAATGAGCAACCTTGTTTCATGGGGGTTTGACTCGATTTCGTTCAGCGATTCTGACGGACCGGTCGTTGGAGAGCGGATCAAGACGTTGCAACTGCTTGCGGAACATGCGTTCGCTGAAATTTACTTGGACAAGAGTGAACGGAACGTCCAGATTCGATTTCAGGCACCTGAGATCGACAGCTTCGCCGATGAGTCGGTTCGCTTTGCATTGGCAAACATAGAAGAGGCGATGGCAAGAGACTTATTCAGTAGACATCGATTTGCCACATCCAGTGACATGTATGAGAACGCCACGCAGAGAATTTCAGATTCGCCTCAGGCATGGATGCGCCGGGCGCATCAAATTAGTTTCAACGTCCCTCCGGTCTTCGACGGATTTGACACACGATACAACTGGGCGCGGCACGGCATCGGAATACTCATCGAAGGAATCGAAAAGAACCCAGGATCCATAGAACTGAAGTGTCTGCTTTGCACTTTTATAGGACACAAAATCGGTCGAATTGACGAGCGTCATGAATTTCGCAGACTGTTTTCCGAAGATCACAAACTTCACAGGAAAATTGGAACGATCGTCGAACTCTCC
>JABJMI010000087.1 GCA_018659505.1 Planctomicrobium sp. | reverse complement strand
CCGAAATTACGAAGAAAGCGATTCTGGAGGCTCTCGACAACACTCGCCAGATCGACATGAATCAGGTCGAAGCCCAAGAGACACGCCGAATTCTTGACCGACTTTATGGGTACACATTGTCTCCGCTGCTCTGGACGAAAGTCCGTCGAGGACTGTCTGCCGGTCGTGTGCAAAGTGTGGCTGTCCGTGTACTGGTTCAGCGAGAACTCGAACGCCGGGCATTTCGCAGCGGTTCCTACTGGGATTTGAAAGCGACCATCAAAGCCGATTCGGACTCTTTCGAATCACAACTATGGACTGTAGATGGTCAACGCGTCGCGACTGGCAAAGACTTTGATGAACACACCGGTAAGATCAAAGATGGCTCAAAGGTTCTCCTACTCGATGAGGATACCGCGAGAAATCTCCAGAAGAAATTATTGAACGAGTCCTGGACAGTATCGAAGGTTGAGCATCGTACTCAAAAACGCAAGCCGCCTGCTCCGTTCACGACGAGTACGCTCCAGCAGGAAGCCAACCGTAAACTGAATATGTCTGCCCGCGAAACAATGCAGACGGCTCAGCGACTCTACGAAGACGGTAACATCACTTACATGCGTACCGACAGTGTGACACTCTCTCAAGAGGCAATCACTGCGACTCGGGGACGTATTGAATCGAACTATGGACAGAACTTCCTCAGTCCCGATGTCAGGCAGTATTCCAACAAACAGAAGAACGCCCAGGAGGCTCACGAAGCGATTCGTCCTGCTGGGACAGAAATGAAAACTTCCGACGAGTTGAAGCTGTCGGCGCGAGAAGCGAAGTTGTATGACATGATCTGGAAACGGACCATGGCAACCCAAATGGCGGAAGCCGAACTTCGCTTTGATACCGTCACGCTGCAAGCTGGTGAAACCGAATTCCGGGCGAGTGGTCGCAAAGTGATGTTCCCAGGTTATTTCCGCGCCTATGTTGAAGGTTCCGATGATCCTGAAGCAGCATTGGAAGATCAGGATTCGACGCTTCCAGACGTCAGCGAAGGGACCAAACTCGACTGCTCCGAGATTGATCCACTCGGACACGAAACCAAACCGCCAGCGAGGTACACAGAGGCGTCACTCGTTCGCAAACTTGAACAAGAAGGTGTCGGGCGTCCGTCTACTTATGCCAGTATTATCGGGACGATTCAGGACCGTGGCTACGTGCGAAAAGTCAGTAATCAACTGGTTCCGACGTTTACTGCTCTCGCCGTGATCAACCTGCTGGAAAAATACTTCCCCGACATGGTCGATTTGCAGTTCACTGCCGAGATGGAACAGTCTCTCGATGACATCTCAAACGGTGAAGGGGAGAAACTACCTTATCTGAATAAATTCTATTCCGGAGAAGAAGGGCTAGGTCAACAGGTTGAATCCAAGAAAGAAACGATTGATCCGCGAGAAGTTTGCACATTGAAACTCGATTCATTGACCTCTGCAGTTCGAGTTGGACGATATGGTCCGTTCCTTGAGGCGGAAGAAGAAGGCGAGACGTTTAACGCGTCGCTGCCGGACGATCTTGCGCCTGCCGATCTCAATGACGAGATGGCAAGCAAGTTGATTGAACTCAAAAAGATGGGTCCGCAATCACTAGGAATGCACCCCGAAGAAGGCTTACCGATTTTCGTTCTCTCTGGTCCTTTCGGTCCTTACCTGCAACTCGGTGAAGTTGTCGAAGGTGCAGAAAAGAAACCAAAGCGAGTTTCGATTCCGAAGAATATCGAACCGACCGAGATTAAACTCGAGAAGGCAATCGACCTGATTTCTCTTCCGAAGAGATTGGGACATCACCCGGAAGATAATAAAGTCGTCAACGCTGGCATCGGTCGCTTCGGTCCTTATGTTCAACATGCGGGGAAATATAAAGGTCTCGGTAAGGAAGATGACGTTCTGACCATCGAGCTTGATCGAGCAGTCGAGCTCTTAAAACTGGCGAAGACGCGTGCTGCCCCGACCCCGATTAAAGAACTCGGTAAGCATCCGGAAAGTGAAGAGCCTATCGCAATTTTCGAGGGTCGCTACGGTCCTTATGTGAAGTGCGGAAAGCTCAATGCCACTATTCCGAAGGACAATGATCCGCAAGCTCTCACCTTGGCGGAAGCTGTAAATATGATCAACGACAAAGCTGCCAAAACAGGCAAGAAAGTCGGCAAAAAGAAAGCTCCGAAGAAGAAGGCTGCGAAGAAAAAAGCCAAAAAGAAAGCAGCTAAGAAAAAGACAGCCAAGAAGAAAACACCTAAAAAGAAAGCTGCGAAGAAGAAAGAGGAAACCACAGACGTTACAGATGAGTCATAGGTCGCAGCCACTGTAAGAAGTGAATCACCACTGAGGCACGGAGAGCACTGATGAAGGAATGGTGAGTGAAATGTTGCTCATCGCGTAAAACATGAACATAGCATCGTTTTCTTCTCTACGTGTCTCTGTGGTAAATTTCTTTTCAGAATAAATCTATCCTTGAATTTCACTCAGGGGTATAATTTTGAACTGTGCTCAATTCCCCCCGTCAATTCATTTACGCCCCAATCATTCAGAATGTCGCACTCCCTTCGTGGAAAATTTTTGATCGCCGGGACCAAGCTGCGCGATTCGACCTTCTTTAAGTCGGTGATTCTCATCGTCGAACATGGTCCAGATGGTGCGATGGGCTTGATCGTCAATCAACCCTCTTCGAATACAGTTTCTTACGCTCTCCAAGAACATATGTCGCTACCCGAGAACCAGGAACTGGTTTACGTCGGTGGTCCGGTCGAACCGGAAAATCTGTTCGTTGTCCACAACTCTGCCGATCTCGACCCGACAGAAATGCCGGTCGTAGAAGATGTTTTTATGGGGAGTAGCTCGGAAGTCTTTGTCGACATCCTGCAAGCGAGCATTGATGATCCAGACGGCTTGGCATACCGCGTTTACATGGGTTGCTCAGGCTGGGGACCAGGTCAACTGGAAGGCGAACTCGAACGCGGAGACTGGCTAACCGTCGACGCCGCAGCCGAGACAGTCTTCCACAAAGACCCCTACCAAATCTGGAACGAACTGATCGGCAAAACATACCAGACCAAACGCCTGTTCCCGATTGAATGCGATCACCCAGAGTGGAATTGATTTGCTTCCGATCTGGAGAGCAATGTCTATCCTACTCGTTTGAATTCTGAGACTGCTGATTGTCCCTCGAAGCATGGTATCGAGTTAATAGGGAACTGCGAGAGGCGCCTTTGAAAAACGCAAACCAGCAAAGAAAAACTCCGATGAGGGTGAGCAGATCTTCTGCTATGAGATCTTCCCACAGGACTACTGAGGCAGGAGTGTCTCCAAACGATCTTTTCGAGTTGACATCAACCCATTGCAGGTATTCTTGATTGAGGAGCATTATGCCACTACCAAGAAAAAAGCAAGCTCCATAAAACGCCAATAGCGCAATTAGGAATGCGGCAATGCGCAGGAGGCGACTTGACTTGAGAGAACGAGCAGATCCCCATTCTTCAGGAAGTCGAGCCTGTCTTATTGCCTGTCGACACGCTGCAACGCCAGCAATGAGCAGAATCCCTCCGATGGTCGCGAGCGCCCCTGCTGCGGATTTGTCAGTGGACATCCCACGATTCCAGAGAACGATACTCACAATGAAGCAGAATACAGCTGCTAGAGTTGAGGCAACGAACAAAGCCCCAAAGCCCCACGCAGGCACGCATATCGGAAGAGAGTGAAACTCAGCCGGAGTTCCTAATTTGCTTTCAGGTTTCTCAGTCATCAAAGCCGAACCTCGACCAGAGAACAAAAACCACAAAGATTGCAAAGACTACTAACATCCTCATCTTACACCTCAAAAGCACGAACGCAT
>JABJMI010000550.1 GCA_018659505.1 Planctomicrobium sp. | reverse complement strand
TGCACCCGGGGAGCTATGTTGAGAGTTCGGAAGAAGAGGGTTTGGCGAAAATTGTCGAAGGTCTCAACGAAGCCCATCGACGGACTGCCGGCTTCAAAGTGAAAACCTGGATCGAAGCAACCGCCGGTCAAGGCACCAACCTGGGCTACAAGTTCGAGCACCTGGGGCACATCATTCAGAATGCCGACGACGGTGACCGCTACGGTGTCTGCATCGACACTTGTCACATCTTCGCTGCCGGTTACGGTCTGCAAACACAAGCTGAATACGATGAGACGATGCAACAACTCGATGAGCATCTCGGCATCGACAAAGTGCAAGCGTTCCACCTCAACGACAGCAAAAAAGAACAAGGCACTCGCGTCGACCGCCACGACCACATCGGCGAAGGCTTCCTGGGACTCGAACCTTTCAGGTTCGTCCTCAACGACAAACGCTTCAAAGACCTGCCAATGTACCTCGAAACGAAGAAAGAAAAGCGGGACGACGAAGAAATGGACGCTGTGAACTTGAGGACATTGAAATCATTAATGAAGAAAAAGTAGGGTGGAGTCAAGGAGGTACGACGCCGACCCACCATTTCGTCGGACGGAAAGTGGTGGGTTGGCATCGCTACAGCGATTTGTCTCACTCCACGTCACTTAAGATCTCCCTTTCTTTCTACAGCGGCTTTTTAATTTATAAGCGGTCCTAAAACTACAATTATCTGGCTGAGGCACTGAACAAACAGCCACAACCAAGGGTATTAGGACCAGTTCTAGTCCAATAGGCAAGATTGCGCAGAAAGAATGCATTAACTTTTCCTCCTGGAATTGACTTCGCCCCAAGAGGCACCGTAAGGTCATACAGAAAAAACACTTACAGTCCTCAGGACTGCTTAATTATTGGCGTCAATCATTATGGGATGAAAGTTGCAGTACACCTTTCTATTATAATCGTCGCTCGCAAATTTTTTGGTCATTAATGAATACAAAGCTGATCATAGAGTTACTGGATGACTCACTCGGTCATTCTGTTCAGACATGGGAGATAGATTCTGCTCACAGTGTGCAGATCGGGCGGTCTCCTGATTCGGATGTCTCGATAAGGAATCCGTATGTCTCGCGTTGCCATGCGTGTATCGTGCCCAAAGAGACTGGTTGGGTTCTCAATGGAATTAGCAGTCAGGGTGTGATCCACGAAGACCAAATCATTCAGTCTATTGATTTGTATAATGATATCGTCATTCGGCTTTCACGCAGAGGACCTCTCTTGCGTATCTCGATCGGGTCTGAGCAGGGTGAGTCTAAAACTGATGATCTGATAGCAATGTCGACAATTGCTCATGAAGATTTTGCGGTGCCTCTTCTATTCCTCGACAAAGATGAACGGGATCAGGAAGTTGCAGAAATTGAAAAGGCCGATTATTTTTCCAGCCTTAAAGGGATTGCTCAACAGCTAAGAGCAGAAAAAAATAATAAGAGGTAATTATTTCTTCAATCATTACTTATTCCAAGCAGTGTTGATTGTTTCATCAAAGCGAAAAGTCAGGTAGTCGTGGCAAAAATCATTTCAATCCACTCGTTCCGAGGAGGTACGGGTAAGTCGAATACAACTGCAAATCTATCGGTGTTACTGGCAAGCAAAGGGAAAAGGGTAGGGGTCGTGGATACCGACATCCAGTCTCCTGGAATTCATGTAATTTTTGGTAAGTCATCTGGAGACTTTCAGCACTCACTCAATGACTACTTGTGGGCGAAATGTCCTGTTGAGCAAACTGCGTACGACGTGACGCAATCAGCAATCGGGACGGCGGATCCAGACGACCAGCAAATCAAACTCTTTTTAATTCCTTCGAGTTTAAATACCGGCGAGATCGCTCGAATTCTTCGTGAAGGTTATGATGTTGCAAAGTTGAATGACGGTTTTCAGCAATTGATAAATAAGCTAAATCTCGATTATCTTCTGATCGACACTCACCCTGGAGTGAATGAAGAAACATTACTTTCAATCGCTATTTCTGATCACTTTCTTCTCGTTTTGAGGCCTGACAAACAGGATTTCCAAGGGACTTCTGTCACGATCGAATTGGCACGTAGGCTCGAAGTCGAGAACATCTCTGTCATGCTTAATAAAGTTCCTGAATCAATGGATTTAGAATTATTAAAGGAGCAAGTTGAGTCGGGCTATGAAGCAGAGGTGGTCGGCATGCTTCCATTATGTTCTGAAATGGCAGAATTAGCGAGTAGTGGATTGTTTGTGAATCGCTATCCACAACATCGTCTAAGTCAAACACTTGCTCGCATCGCTGATCGTCTCGTGTAGTTCTGCAATTTGCACTCTGGTTTTCTTACGTGAGGTTTTGCAATGTCGATAAATCAATCAGGCGATGAAATCGACCTCTTGATTGGAAAGATGAAAACAGCCACCAGCCCGTTTCGAGCGGTACTGAATTCGCTGCACGAGAAGTTTCGCAATAATCAAGAAGGGGATGTGGCTGACTATATCCCGGAGTTATTTAAAGCGAAGCCAGACTGGTTTGGAGTGACTGTAGTAACAACGAAAGGGCAATCTTTTCAAGTCGGCGACAGCCGACAAAACTTCAGTATACAATCCGTATCGAAACCATTTATCTTTGGAGCAGCACTTGATGAGCATGGACGGAATAAGGTTCTGGAACGTGTTGGCGTAGAACCTACTGGAGAAGCATTTAATTCCATCTCACTCGATGAAGAATCCAATCGACCATTCAATCCGTTGGTGAATGCCGGTGCTATCGCCACGACCGATCTGATCACCGGAAAAGATTATCCATCAAGAGTGAACAGGCTCTTCGAAATTTTTTCAAACTACATTGGTCGTGATGTGCATGTCGATAATTCAATTTTCATGTCTGAAAGAACAACTGGACATCGCAATCGTGCAATTGGTCATCTCATGCGGAACTTCGAGATGGTCTCTAATAATTTTGAAGAATCACTAGAACTCTATTTCCAGCAATGTTCCCTTGTTGTTGATAGTCACGATCTTGCGGTTATGGGGGCAACTCTAGCAAACCAAGGAGTGAATCCGTTAACCGACGTCAGAGCGATCGCCCCGAATCACGTGAAGGATGTTCTCAGTATCATGCTTTCATGTGGCATGTACGACTACGCTGGAGAATGGGCGTTTCGTGTTGGAATTCCAGCGAAGAGTGGCGTGGGAGGGGGCATCGTCGCTGTCGTCCCGGATGTCTGCGGAATAGGAATTTTCTCGCCACCGCTCGACAAAAAGGGAAACAGCGTCCGAGGAGTTCAAGTCTGCGAGGAACTCTCAAAAGAATTCGGTTTGCACACCTTCGCAGTGAGCGAAGAAAGGCAAAAGCTGATTCAGATGCTTTCTTGAAATTGTGACGCCAGTCGTTGTTGATCGTTTTGGGCTTCGTTACCAAGCCTCTTTATTTATAAGAATCACAGTAGTACCGGATCAGGTGGTACGACCTGAATGCAGCGGATCGAAACGGTGGTCGTGGCAACTGCCAGGTAGACGTTCCGCGTTGCATCAACCTCAATACCGCGCTCGCCACGCCCATCACTACACTACGTTACGTTCTGGGTCGTGCCACCCAACATCCTCATCGCTAAGTAGTTACGATGGTCTAATGAAAATATGGCTGCGACCATGCCAGTAATTCTTCTTGAGAAGCGAAGCCGGTTCGTGATTTCTTGATGCGCCCTTTGTCGAACAAAAAAATCCGTGGGATCCCTTGAACGCCATAATGACGAGCGAGATGTCGTTTTTCTTCAATATCGATCTGAACAACATCAAGCTGACCAGAATATCGTTGTTTGAGACGGTCAAGTTCTGGAGAGATCGCACGGCATGGACCGCACCATTCCGCTCCAAATTTGACGATCACCGGCTTCGGGTTTTCAATCACTCTCGATTGAAACCAAAAGTCGTCGGGGGGTGTGCTGAACGAATACCGGAGCGTCGAAAACGCTAGCCCACCGACGATTGCCACAATGATTAACGCAGGGTGGGCTTTCGAATTTTCATAATTCATGACAATTTTCATATTCAGGATAAGACGGACCTATCCCAAACCTAGCTTATGAATTCTACGTTCGCTTACTGTTGTGAAACTTTTGCTGCGGATTGACTCTGAATTTCGTATAGATGTTCGAATGTCCGAACAAGAATACTTTCGCTGACAAAGACAGCTGTAGAAACAGTCAATTCATCGCTGCAATGTTCATTTGTTGCAACAAGATTATGTTGCTGAATGTGAACAACGAGACAGTCGCTACGCCTATTGCGAATAGACTGCTTGCAACTTCGCCATGATCGCTTGTTCCAACAGCGGATCACGACCAGCAGGAATCCATCGCGATGGCGCCGTTTGACCGACGACTGGATTCAAGTCGCGGCTTAAAGGTTGGCTCTCTTCAAAGGTCGCTGCGCCGGGAGAGTTGGCTGCGATGCCGGGAAGGTCTTCTCGTTCTTTATAGGCAGCGACGTTCACAACATAACCTGTGCCTTGATCGTCGGGTTGCATACTGATTTGAACTGTGCGGCGAACCGATTGCAGAGTTCCTTCCAGCCGGCTGTTGAAACCGACAGCATCTTTGTGCCACGGTTCGAAGAGACTTGCACCAACCTTGGGTGATGTTTGAATCACTTTGCCGAGTCGGTTTTCTCGTTCAATTTGGAAGTTGAAATCGTGCAGGACATCGACCGCTCGTTCCCAGACGAGTTCTTCATTCGTCGTTGTAACGTACAACGGACCAGCGATTGGCTGGGCATTCGCAGACGGCATATTCACGGACGATCCCAAAGGTGCCGACGCGCAGCCGTACCCCAGTGAAAATATGAGAACGAAAATGAGTAACTGGTTCTTCAATGGAACTCTGGAGAACATCTCGGCAGGAATGGGAATTCGAATTGTGGAGTCTCATCAATAATCGATTTCGCTGCAAGATCGTTCCGCTAGCAAGTCATGGTCTCCAAACCACACAACACAATCCACCACAAACCACTACCAGATAGACACTTACACCACTTAAACGTCAGCTCATTTGCCAAGTGAATCAGGCAGAGTGTATGATCATTGTATGAACACAATTCGCCCTAGTGCGAAATCAATCAAAAAGCCTCTTATGGAGTCTCAATAATGCTGAACAGGTCAGGGATTTTTTCTCTCTCGCTTATAGTCACGTTTGTTTGTGGAAGTACATTGTCCGCTGCTGGTCCTAGTGCCGCAAAATTGAAATCTTCTCGACAGAAAGGTGTCGAGTATCTGTCGCTGTCACAAGCCGACGATGGAAGCTGGACCTCTCCTCATGCCCCGGGGATCACTGCTTTAGTAGCACATTCTTTATTACAGAGTGGACTGCCCGCGGATGACGAAGTTGTGCAAGCTGCCTTCACCCACTTGCTGAGTCATCTCAAAGAAGATGGAGGCATCTACGATAAAGATTCGAACCATCGGAATTACGAAACATCCATCGCCCTCATGGCTTTCCACTCTGCCAACGCCGATGGCAAACATGACCAACTGATCAAGAATGCTGTCAAGTTCTTGAAGAAAGTTCAATGGGATGAGGAAGAGACTGGATCGCGAAGCGACACCGGATTCGGTGGCTCTGGCTATGGAAGTCATCAACGCCCTGACCTTTCGAACACGACCTTCTTTCTGGAAGCACTCAACAAAGCGGGCGTGCCGAAAGATGACCCCGCTGTGCAAAATGCGTTGGTCTTTATCTCTCGCTGCCAGAATCTGGAGAGCGAACACAATACGACTCCGTTCGCTTCGAAGGTCAACGATGGTGGTTTCTATTACACACCCGCAGCCGGCGGAACTTCACAAGCTGGCGAAACACCCAACGGAGGACTGCGGTCCTACGCGAGCATGACCTATGCCGGTTTGAAAAGCATGATCTACGCCGGAGTCGATAAAGACGATCAACGAGTCACCGCTGCCCGAAAATGGATTACTCAATTCTACACCATCGAAGAGAACCCAGGCATGGGGCAACAAGGTCTCTTCTACTACTACCACACCTTCGCGAAAACTCTCGCTGTGATGGAAGTCGACGATTTTACTGAAGCGAATGGAGCAAAGCACGACTGGCGAAAAGAACTCGCTGAGCATCTCTTCAAGGTCCAAAAAGAAAACGGCAGCTGGATCAACCCCACCGACCGCTGGTCCGAAGGCGACCCAAATTTGGTGACTGCTTACGCGCTACTGGCGCTGCAGTATTGTGAACCGACTCCATAGCCCG
>JABJMI010000526.1 GCA_018659505.1 Planctomicrobium sp. | reverse complement strand
CCACGTTAGTAACGCTTTTGTATTTTGGCTCATCTCGTTTTTTCCCTCGGCAGACGAGTTCCCAGCACGCTGTAGCTTGCTCCCCCCGGTGGATCACCGGGGGCTAAATTTCTACCTGCGAACTTAATTCTTGAGCCAGCCTTTTCTCCAAAAGTAATACAGCAGCCCGAATCCGATGACACTCATAATTCCCAAAGCAAATGGGTAGCCATAATACCATTCGGTTTCAGGCATGTTCCATTCTGAAGCGTGGTGATCGAAGTTCATGCCGTAGACGCCTGCAATGAAGCTCATCGGCATGAAAATTGTCGCGAAGATGGTCAGTGTCTTCATGACTTCATTTTGCCGTGCGCTCATTTCAGAAAGATGAAGCTCGCGCAAATTCGTACATTGATCTCGAAATGATTCCGCCACATCGATTAGCTGAATCGTATGATCGTAACAATCCCGAATGAAGACTTGCGTGTCCTCGCTGATGAGTTCGTGGTCTTGCTTATTCAGCGTTTGAATTGCTTCACGGTGTTGCCACACATGTTTGCGAATGCGGACAAGGTCGCTGCGAATGTTGTAGACTTCTTCCAGCCGCACATCTTTCTTGAAGATCTGTTCTTCGAGGTCTTCCAGACGCAGACCATATTCTTCCAAGCGTGGAAAGTAACCATCGATAATGGCATCAATGAGAGCATAGAAGAGATAGTCTGATTTTCGATGTCTAACACGTGCGTGCTGGCGAATTCGCTCACGAATCGGCTCGAAGCAATCTCCTTCGCGCTCTTGAATGGACATCACGAAATTCGGTCCCAGGAACAGACTGACTTGTTCACTTGAGAAGCTCTCTTCGTTTCTGAGCATCCTCACAACGAAGTAGATACGGTCTCCGTAATCGTCACACTTCGAGCGTTGATGAGTATGGACAACGTCTTCCAGTGCCAACGGGTGAAGATCGAAGCGTTTTCCGAGAGCCTCTATGACTTCACCATTTCCGACACCAACGACATCGATCCAGAGGACACCTTCTTGATTGTTGTGATCCATTAACTCATCAACGGAATCAACTTCCCTTTCGACAATTTCCTCTTCGTTGAAATAGATCTGCCGTAGTATGACAGAGCTATCCTCTTCGTCCGAAGTCACCGTTCCTGGAGCCGCAGCTGGGAGTGTGCGACGTCGAAAGACGCGAACCTTCATCGGAATCTTGAGCTTACGAATTACCATATTCTTCCTGAAAGAAGTATTGCCTTCACATCGTTAGATACTTATTTACGGTCTTTAATCATTGGATTGTTTTTTGAGATATTGCTGAAAGATTTTTAGCGTTTGATCGCTGACATGATGTTCAAGTCCCTCGGCATCGATTTCCGCAATCTCATTCGGGACGCCGAGTGAAACAAGGAAGTTGAAAACGATATCGTGCCGAGCTTTCGAGTCTTTCGCTAACTTTTGCCCCGAGCTTGTTAATTCAATCGGGCGATATGGCTCGGTCGTGACATAGCCTTCTTTTTGAAGGCGACTGATGATCCGTGTGACGGTCACATGTGAAACGTCAAACCGTTTTGCCAAGTCGACCACTCGGCAAGCACCTGCAGATTCGATAATCTCAAAAACAGCTTCCACGTAATCCTCGGCCGTTTCACTCGCGTGATCTTTCCGCGTACGACGATGTCGCTTGGCGATGCGTTGTGGCTCGTTCATGTGCTTGTTCAGTGAAAAGTTGTATCTATGGAATGACGGCAATTTAGGTCATATGAATCTGTAATTCTATGCTGAATTGCCATCTTTCAGGAAGCGTTTGGAGGATCTAATCTGCAACTGTTGCAGCTGAAATTAGGCGAAGGACATAGTCCTTGACTCCTGCAATGTCGACTTCTGTCAGAGCTTCGATGTTATCTTTCCAATGAGGTAAACCGCGTCGATCAAAAACCGTCATGCCGCGTGTTAACTCACCTGTTAATTCAACGTCGACAGTCATTGGAGTTTGTTCGAAGAGTTCTGGATGTGAAATCGCAGCTACGGAAAGAACTTCAGGCAGCAAGATGCCTTCCTGTCCTAACTGATTGCGTGAAGTTCTCAATGCGAAAGGAATGGTTTCTTTCAGCAGTCGTCCCAGGCGAGAAAACTCATCGACCCCCAGCTGATGATATTCATCAAAGCTGACTCCGAATTGATGAGAAGTTTCCAGCGGGATGAGGGTTTTGTTGGCGGGAGAAGTCAGAATTGTCTGTGCAGCCTCTGGGTTCGCAAAGATATTGAACTCTGCGGCTGCGGTCATGTCTCCATTTCCATGCAGCGAACCACCCATGATGACAAGCTGTTTCAACTCAGAGAACAATTCGCCATGGCGTTCATAGGCAGCCAAAATATTCGTGAGCGGTCCCAGCGTTAGAATTGTGATTTCGCCGGGATGCAGCTGAACCAGCTCTGAAATTAACTTGGCAGAGTCAACCGGTTGATGAAGCGGTGCTGCGATTTGCGCACAATCCCCCAGTCCATGCTTGCCATGACCTTGCAAGATTCTTGATAGAGCAGGTGAGTCGGCAGGACTGGAAGCGGAAGTTTCGCACCAACCAATCCTTGGCCATAGCGGAGGGTCGACAATCGAAACAACCGTTTGCAGGT
>JABJMI010000384.1 GCA_018659505.1 Planctomicrobium sp. | reverse complement strand
TAATAAGTGGCACTTTGCGCATGTCTTCAACTTCAACTCTGATACACTCGAAAACTTGGGAAGACGAGCGGGTTTCGAAGTTGTGCAAACAACTCTAGTCGGTTCATGCCAACACATCCAAACGGTCTTCAAGAAGTCACCCAGACAAGTCTACATGAAGGTTTCACATGAGAATTATCATCGGGTGAAACAGACTCTTGACAGCTACACCGATTGGGATCATTTCTCTTCAACGATGCCAGCTCGACGGCTTTTCTTGACTCTCTCTAATATTGTACACGAGAAACTTTCTGTCGACGTTTCACTTACTGGTAAAGAAATTTTAGATCAACTCTTCGCAAAATCTCTATCGAGATACGAATTGCAGCGAGCAGCATAATAGTTTGCATTTGGTCTTTAGTGTGATGTAAGCACATTAAAACTGATTGTGAAAGACAGCGTCAATTTTCCTGATTGACATATCAACAGCTCTACATGAACGCTACGATATCAACTCTTCGAGATAATAATTGAGCTTGTCAACGGTTTGAATTGATTGAATGGGCGGTTTGGAACTGAATGTTTCGAGTACAATCGGCTTGCTACTGGCGGCTTCGCTGGTCGTGGGGTTGCTGGCAGACTTGCTTCACTTGCCCAAAGTCACTGCCTATCTTCTCGTTGGATTAGTGCTGGGTCCAAGTTTTCTTGATGCCATCCCGCACGAACATGCTGACGCTTTCGACCCAATGTTGAAGCTGGCAATGGCACTTGTTTTGTTCAACTTAGGTTCTCAATTTGCCTTCAGCCGAATACGAGCTATTGCGCGTCGCGGACTGGGGCTTTCTTTGGGGGAAAATTTATTCACTTTTGTGATCGTGACCGGTGGACTCATTCTCTACGGACATCCAGTCGATCAATCAGTTCTGTTGGGAACACTAGCACTAGCGACCGCTCCAGCGACAACGGTTCTGGTGTTAAAAGAATTTCGTTCTGAGGGACCAGTCACTGATAAGACCGGCTTCTTAGTCGCGATCAATAACTTCGCATCAATCGTCGCCTTCGAGCTCGCATTTCTGGCAATCCTCATCGCACGAGGAAGCGGAGAGACATCACCACTCGCACAACTGGGGCTGCTCTTTGAGAGTATCGCAGGTTCGTTAGTTCTGGGAGCAATCGCTGGTTTTCTGGTCAGTTACGGCTGCGGTTTTATTTCAACAGGTCGCTGGCTTGTACTTCTTGTTGCAGCCACGACTTTTTGTCTCGGATTATGCGAGACATTTGACGTCCCCTACATGTTGACCTTCCTAGTGATGGGGGTCACTGTCGCCAATACATCGGAATACAATAAGCGGATCGTTGAAGAACTCGACCACTTAACCGGGTTGCTATGCGTATTGTTCTTTGTGGTACATGGTGCGGAAATGGACATTCACGCATTCAAGGCAACAGGTGTCGTCGGGATCGTCTATATCATCTGCCGAATGTTGGGGAAATGGCTCGGGATTTTCTCCGCAGCGAAAATCATGAAGCAGCCGGAGGAAGTGAAAATTTGGCTTGGTGGATGTCTATTTGCACAAGCTGGCGCAGCCATCGCACTCTCGACAATCGCAGTCAATCGTGATCCAGATCTCGGAGTACCCATTCAAACGATCATTCTGGGAACTGTTGTCTTCTTCGAAATAGTTGGTCCCCTTTCGATACGCTACTCCTTGCTTCAGTCGGGTGAAATTCCGTTAGCTGAAGCGATCAGCCATACCAGCAAAACATTGGTTGGTCAGTTGCGGGATTTGATCGACCGTTTCCGGGTTGGGTTGCGATCTGGATCAACCATGATAGCTCCGATTGATCTCAATATCCAAACTCTAATTCGGCAGGTTCGTGGAATCGAAGAATCAGCGAGTCTTGATGACGTCATTGATCATATCGAACATAGTCACGACAACACTTATGCCGTCGTCAATACAGTCGGGACCGTCGTCGGCACGATCAGTTATCCGCAGTTAAGCAACGCGATGTTTGACGAAAGTGTCAGTCAACTTGTGCGTGCCGAAGATTTAGCAATCCCGATCGATCTTCTCCTCCACCCGGATGACACAGTTGCCCATGCTCTTGAAGCTTTCAATAACATCCCGGATGACTGCTTACCAGTTGTCGAAAGAGCAGAACCACAGTTGTTCCTAGGAGTATTAAGGCGTTCGGATTTGATGCACTTATTAATCCAGCATCAAAAGAAGAGTTGAGAGAAGTTGAGTCGATGTCCCTTCTTCCCATGAGAAGTGTTGTACGCAGGAAAGATTCCGTTGTGAGGAGAGGGTCGAAACTGTTAGGCCCTACTAAAGTTACTGTCATGGAAGATCATTCCGTAGATTCGTTTGTTTGGCTTGGTTCCCGATTACGGACTGAATCATAGGCTATTACGATGATTGCAAAGTACACTTGCAGTGTCACTCCAGCTTCAGTGTTGTCTCAACACCATCTGAGCCAATAAATACAAAGAGTAACCGATGATTTTAGCAACTCGGAAGTTCAGTCGAAATTCGCTTCTCCATCGTCATTGACATCTCTAGCTAGGCGATAGAATTGCAGGTTAAGAGATTGTTTCTTGAATGATGATTCTATGCCCGAAATTATTGATTTATTGAGTGTACCTTTAAGGTGCGTGTCGGATGAAAGTCTGAAACTCAGCGGTGAACTCAAATCGATTCCTGAAGATTTTGAGGTTGAAGAGATTCCCGTCTATCTACCATCCGGGACAGGCGATCATCTTTTCTTATGGATCGAAAAACGGGATGTTTCCGCTGAACAGTTGCTGCAACATCTTTCAGCTACCTTGAAAATTCATCGCAATGAGATTGGAGTAGCAGGTCTTAAGGATCGGCGAGCAATCACAAGGCAATGGGTTTCCGTGCCTGCCGCATGCCTAGAGTCCGTACCTTCGGTTAACACGGAGCGAATAAATGTACTGGACTCCCAACTACATTCAAACAAGCTGAAAACCGGTCACTTAAAAGGAAATCGATTTACGATTGTTTTACGAACTTCGGACACGAATGCACTTTCAATCGCTGAACAACTACGAGAAGAGTTATTAGTAACCGGGTTCCCAAACTACTTCGGGGATCAGCGATTTGGAATCGATGGCGAGACTCTCAAAACAGGGTATCAATTATTGATTGGTGAATTAACTCCCAAAGATAT
>JABJMI010000505.1 GCA_018659505.1 Planctomicrobium sp. | reverse complement strand
GCTTTCTCCATGGTGATCGCTTTTCCAGAGTAGGTACACATCCGACCAAGAATGGAAGACATCGTACTCATCGCACCGTACTCAGCTTCGCTGTACTCTTTATTGTTGCGAATCGCTGCGAACAAGTCGTTGTGTTCGACCTGATATGGATTGCTGGTATCACCTTTGAAGCGTTCAACATTTCCGCTGTTCGCCCAAGTAATCTGACAATTCCGTGGATTACTGGAGAGGTCGACTCGACCGTTTGATCCATGAATATGCTCAGAGACTGAATTCCAGCAATTGCGGATGTGACGACATTCGCTGAACATGACTGTGCCGTCATCATAGGTAAATTGAACAGCGTGGTGATCGAAGATTTCTCCATACTTAGGATCAGTACGAACTTCACGACCACCCATACCAATCGCGCTCACTGGGAATTTTTGCATCACCCAGTTGCCGATGTCGATGTTATGAATATGTTGCTCGTTGATGTGATCTCCACACAACCAGTTGTAGTAGTACCAGTTACGCAGTTGGTATTCGACTTCAGATTTAACTTCCTCACGTTGCTTACGAGGGTCCCAAACGCCGCCACCGTTCCAATAAACTCGCAATGCACGAACGTCACCAATTTGACCATCGTGGATGCGTTGGATCAAATCCTGATAGCAAGCCTGGTGATGCCTTTGCAGTCCAACACCAACCTTCAGGTTTTTCTCTTTAGCAACCTTCGCTGCTTCAAGAACTTTGCGAACACCGGCTGCGTCGGTCGCGACTGGTTTCTCCATGAAGACATGAACGCCCTTTTCGACGGCGTATTCGAACATCATTGGGCGGAAACCTGGAGGAGTCGCCAAAATGACGAGGTCGATGCCGCTGTCGATCACTTTCTTGAAGGCATCGAAACCGATGAACATATTCTCTTGAGCAACCTGAATATGAGCGGACTCATCTTTTTTGACAGCCTTTTCAAGATTCGTCAGCGATCGATCCATCTGATCTTTAAACGCATCTCCCATTGCGACAAGTTCAACATTACCAGGAGACAGCAACGCTTGCGAAGCGGCTCCGGTTCCGCGACCACCGCAGCCGACTAAGCCAATGCGGATGACTTCATCGCCTTCAGCGAACGCTTTCGCAGAAACGGTTGATAGCAATCCCGTTCCTAATGCCGCTGCAACGGATGTGTTTTTCATGAAATCTCGACGTGATGTCTCTGACATATTTTCTCCAAGGTGTGAGTAATCAAATTTATAAAGTGAATAGGTCTTTAAATTCTTTGAAAAAATTCACTGCGACTTCTTCCAATTCAAATTGAACCAATATGATTGCAGATTCAGTAGAAAATGACAGCCATCAGCGGATGTTGAAGCATGCTTCTTTGAAATTCAGCTCAGGATTTCAGCGATCTCTGCATTAGTTAGGGAATTCATTACCAATGGCTGTGAACCATCGGCTTGCCCTTGTTGCCAAGTTGCGATCATGCCATGACTGGTTGTCAGGACATCCACATAGCGACTACAGCCGGTTCCGTGCGGACTGACGAAGAGTGGTTCGTGTGCAGAAATACGTTGAATGTCTCCCAAATCACCTTCTACAAAATAAGCGAGTCCGCCAAGTTCTTCGCACGAATAACCACGAGGGCGAGTGACCGCATTCTTATGTTGTTCGAGGTCACGGACACATTCGCCTCCATCATAGAAGAAAAGCGTCGCGTCGATTTCTTCAAAAGCTCCCAGCAATGGAACGTCCACTAGACACGTCCCACGTGTCATCGCCACGTCCCAAGCGGGACCGCGACTGAAGAAATCATAGACGGCAGCTTCAGTTTTAGCTGTATCAATAAACCCGGTATTCGAACTCGACCAACCAAACGGGTGAGAACAAAAGAAGACCGTCGCATCGCCAGCCTGACCTTCATAAACAAATGGATCTTTGACGTGCAGGTAATTCGGTTCGTCACATGACCAGAACGGTTCTGGTGTCGCATTCTTTAGCTCTTCAACAGATTTAGCGGTAAGACGATCAATCGTCCAAACGCCTGTGCCTGGTTTCAGGAAGGAATCGAACCCCTTTGGATATCCGAGATTGTCCTTTTCGGTTGAGACGTAAAGTTCGACACCGTTATCAGTCCAGTGGAGGGCAGATCCTTCAATGGAGAGAACTGCATGCTCACCAACATTCAGTTCCGCCTTTGACCAGCTGACAACTTTGTCGAAGGTCTCTCCTTGATCTTCCGACTTGAAGATGGCAAGTTCGAGACCACGTTCACCGGCTCCAACTCCTGTGCGTGAATCTCCAAAGTTGCGATAACGACCAACGACATACAGATCGCCATCAATCGATTCCACCATATTCCCTCCCCCAAACCAGAAGCCGGTGGAGTTCTGCTGAGGAGGCACGATCACACGTGCTTGCTCTTGATTGACAAGTGCCTGCCCGAGGCGAGAAAGTTTCTCGATAAGCTGATTATTGAGTGACAACTGAATAGACCTTCGCTGAGAGTCGTAGAGTGGGATAGTAGGGTATTGTAACTGAATCGAAAATTAATTCAGCAGTATGATTCGAAATAGATTACGCTTGAAACTGTGAATGCCATTTGCTCTATAATGAAAAGCAGTCGAATCTCCCTGCGATGAGAAAAACATGAGCAAGAAAAAAGAAGCAACCGACGAAAAGACAGTCACCTTTGTGGTGATTAGCTTAATCGTGGTCATCCTGATCACTGGCTGGGGATGTATGGCAACTTCTTACGAAGCCGCTCAAGCTGCGTTGCTCAGCGAAGGGCAGGAGAAAGACTATATCCCCACGAGAGTAGGCGCGCTTTTTTCTCTCATGAAATCTCTAGTCGTCTTCGCCAATACTGCCATCGATCAAATCCCCAACATGTTCAGCGTCATCGGCTGGCATCTTCAGAACCGCATCTGGTTACCGCTTGCGACACTTCTCTTTGCAGGCTGTGCGATCTTCTTCGGCTTCGGATTGAAAATGATGGAAGGCGTGGCAGACGATCCTTATCAGAAGCATCGAGCAAAAAGGGCGAAGTATAGTTCCGAAACTGGTCCGCGCGTTTCAAAATCAAAGAATGGGAAGTCGAGAAAGAAGAAACGAAAGCGTTAGTAGCGTTGCGTGCCACTTGTCGTACGTCGCTCCACGCACCTTACGTCACTCCGGTGCATGTTTTTGCTAGCTGCCCATCGGCAGCATGGTTGTTATTCCTCATGGTTTGAATTGATCGTCTTGCGCCAACCAACTTGTGAGAATCTGGGCTGCAGTGCGGTGACCACGCTCATTCCAGTGTCCAATTCCCATGCCAGAATTAGGAAATCCATGCAGAGGGTTTCCCGAGCTCTCTGCCACTTCCTGAAGTGCCGATGCAAGCGGATAAAAATGTGCGCCTGCACTGGAGCAGACGGCTTGAATTCGTTGCTCCGAGTAAAAGAAGTCGCTGATCACATTTTCGGTCGCGATGTTTCGTCGTAATTCGGGGTCGGGGTAGACCTGCACCGGCGACGAAACTGTAAACACAAACACAGGAATCTGTTCGGCGTGACACTCATCACACAACTTTTCGAGAAGACGTTGCGTCAACTCCCACGCTTCCTGATGCGCGCTGTCCGTGGGTTCTGCATAAACGTAAATGGCGTCTTCGACGGACGCTTTCAGTGTGGAGGCAACCGGAACCTTGGGCAGCGTTTTACTGTCCGAGTTGAAAACACGCTGCTTTGTCTGCTTGAGCATCTGTAACACACGGGAACAATTGATAACGAATGCCTTTCGACGCTCGTAAGTTGAAGCAGCTGTGACATAAGGCACGGAGGACCGAAACGAGTCGTCAAGAATCGGGGTGCCATCGTCGTCCAGCGTGAAGTATGGTCGCGCCGGATCTCCTTCCAGACTCCGCAAATTGTTGCGCACGTCGTTTTCCGGATAGACACCAACCATCACCACATCTGGTTGCAACTGCAGTACGTGATGTCGCAACATCTGCAATTCCTGAGCTGTGCCATAGCCGGAAACACCGCAGTTGACCACCTCGTATTTCCGATTTGGTACGCTGTTCTTCTTGTTCAGGAGTTGCTGAATCTGAAAGCAGATGGTAGCATCTTCGTCGACTTGCAAACCTTCAATGTAAGAGTCACCAAGAATCGCAATACGAAAGACTCCAGCAGCCTTTTCATCCGAGATTTCCGGACCGCGAAAACCTTTTGCGTTGATAATAATTTTCCCGTGACCTTCACGAGTCCAAACTCCAGACGTCGCTGGCCGCAGACGGGATCCGCAAAAGTGGTCAGGAGTGTACAAAGATGGCATCCCAACACCCATCAGTCGGAAGCTAATCTCAGCAGCGAAAAATGCGAAAGCAGCTCCAACCGCAATGGCCAATGTGCGAAACAGCAAACGACGACGCAAGTTGAGTTGTGC
>JABJMI010000088.1 GCA_018659505.1 Planctomicrobium sp. | reverse complement strand
GTCGCTGTGCTTGTGGGGATGATGCTCCTTGCAACGAATCCAGTACATGGAATAATTCAAACAATCGACCCGTTGATTCTTTCAACGGTCTCCGATGTTGGAAACGTTCAGGTAATCCTGTTCACCATGTTTCTAGGAGCGATGATCGGCGTGATGTCAGGCAGCGGTGGGTCGCACGCCTTAGTAGTTCGACTCACGAAATTTGTCCAATCTCGCAGACAAGGGCAACTGACAACATGGCTTCTCGGTCTTGCAATTTTCTTTGATGATTATGGAAACACATTGCTGGTCGGAAGCACGATGCAACCGATCACGGATCGACTCAAAATTTCGCGACAAAAGCTGGCGTATATCGTTGATTCAACAGCAGCACCTGTAGCAGGATTAGCACTGGTTTCGACTTGGGTAGCTGTTGAAGTTGGCTATCTCAAAAATACTTATTCTCTCCTCGGATTGCCGACGGAAAACATCTACCAGACGTTTATCGCAACATTACCCTATCGGTTTTATCCAGTGCTTGCCCTGATATTCGTCGGGCAGATTATCTGGTCTCGCAGAGACTTTGGTCCGATGTTGAAAGCAGAAACCGAAGCAATTAGTGCAACACCGCAAAGAATAGATTCTGATCAAGATAGAGAGCATCCTCGACGCCTATTGGAAATACATGCGATCATCCCCTTGGTCGTACTTTGTGCTTGTATGGGAATTACACTCTCGATCGATTTTGAATCATCAAGCCGAGCACTACTTCTTTCATCTTTTGCAGCCGCCGTCGCAGTCGTGCTCAGTGTCGTGATTTCTCGAACAGCCACATTGTCAGCAACGATGACAATGGCGATTCAGGGCATGCAACAAATGCTGCCTGCGATCTTAGTCCTCGTGTTGGCCTGGTCCATTGGCTCAATCTGCGATCCAGATCACCTGAATACTGCCGGCTACCTCGTGAATTCGCTCGGTGATCAACTTTCGCCTCACTGGTTACCGTTATTAACTTTCCTTCTCGCTGCCATCACTTCTTTTGCGACCGGAACTTCATTTGGAACGATGGGTTTACTGATCCCGCTCTGCGTCGGTATCGAATATGAATTGTTGTCAGAGATGCAGTTCCGGACAGATCAAATAGCAAACCATCCCTTAATGTTAGGAACCATCGGAGCAGTCTTAGGTGGTGCAATATTCGGCGACCATTGTTCACCAATCTCCGACACAACGGTTCTCTCATCCGCTGCCACCGGATGCGAACACCTCAGCCACGTCAAAACTCAACTTCCCTACGCACTCACGGTTGCAGTTGTCGCGATTGTCATCGCATACCTACCCGTCGCATTTGGAGTTTCGCCATATCTCTCCATACTCGCAGCGATCCTTGTTCAATGGGGAGTGATTCGAATACTCGGGAAGGTGACTTGATAGATGTGAACTCATTTCACAATCCACAAAGGAACCAAGCTCTCCATCACAAGTTTTAGTTTAACGGCAAGCCATAGGCGTCGAAGTTTATTGTTCAAAACAGACGCCTTCGGCTAGCGGTTAAGCAATTTATCCCTAACAACTTGTGCATATGTGTCAATGACGTACTCGGGATCAGCCCTGTTGATCGAACGGTTACATATCTACAGTTCCAAATACTACAATCGTTCAAAGCACGGTTTAAGAAGACGAATCATTCTCTCGAAAAAAAGGGCGAGTTATGAGTGGACCATATCCTTTTCAAACGTCTGACAAGTTCAATCGTCGTGAAGCTTTGGCTGCGACTCTCGCAGTCGGAGCGAGTTCATTGATCGCTCAGACGAATGAAGCCGCTGTGGTTCCTTCTTCCTCTGATGATCGGAAACGATCAACCAAGCCAGTTGCGCTCAAGAAGTCGATCAACCTCTGGGCGTTCCCTTATCCTGATCGCATGACACTCAGAGAGTGCCTCCAACTCGCGAAAGATGCTGGATTCGATGCCATTGAACTCAACTATGATTTGGAGAGCGATCTCTCACCCAAGGCAGGTCCAAAAGAATTGGCAGCGATACGCTCTATGGCTGACGAGATAGGGATCGAGATCAGTGGACTTTGTTCATTCCTGTTTTGGCCATACCCATTGACTGCGAATGATTCTGAACGTCGTTCAAAAGGGATGGAACTGGCAACGAAAATGGCTCATGCTGCGCACGCATTAGGAACCAAGAATCTCCTCGTCGTTCCCGGATCAGTTCACATTCCCTGGAGAGATGACTACCCACCCGTCGCAAATCATGTCTGTGACCAAAGAGCGAAAGAGGCAGTTGCAAAGTTACTTCCTACTGCGGAAAAGCTTGATATCAGTTTGAACATCGAGAATATTTTCTTCAATGGTTATCTCATCACTCCGATGGAGATGGCTGACTTCGTCGATCATTTCGATAGTGAACATGTCAATGTCCACTTCGATACCGGGAACATTATGATGTTCCAATACCCTGAACATTGGATTGAGTTTTTAGGAAAACGTATCCGAAATGTTCATCTGAAAGAATACACAAAAAACGGAACAGACTACTCACTTGAAACGTTTCGTCCGCTACTTGATGGAACAACGAATTGGCCAGCAGTGATCGATGCTTTCACAGAAACGGGTTATGGAGGATACTTGACCTTCGAGTATTTTCATCCTTGGCAACATTACCCAGAAGCGTTGATCTATCAGACCTCAGATTCCATGAACCGCATGTTGGGACGACAGGCTTAATTCAAATCGTTCTGCTCAGAAAGGGAATAGATGGACATTTACCAACTCAGCGATTTGGAAGAACGTGAACTCATTCCAGGATTTCACGGACGTTTGGTTCATTCAGAGAAAATG
>JABJMI010000089.1 GCA_018659505.1 Planctomicrobium sp. | reverse complement strand
TAAAACTTCTTTAGCTGCAAACTTAAAGTGTGCAGCTAACGAAGATTTACGAAATTTTACTCTTAACATCGAATGACCGTATGAATTTCCATGCTAGGCATTATCGCACTCTGCGCCCTGTGAAAGTTTCTGTCGAAAACGGAATCTTCCGCAGCATTGATGATATTGTTGATGGAGACGATCTCCCGTTCATCGCTCCCGGTTTGTTCGATCTACAAATTAACGGCATCAACGGAACATGGTTCAGCGACGAAAACCTGACAGTCGATCAATGCCTAGAAGCGTTGCAAGCACATTATCAATACGGAATCACACACCTATTCCCGACGTTGATCACGAATTCTTTTGAGGCACTACAGAACGGGTTTTCTGTCATTCGACAAGCCTGTGAGCAGCACTCCTGGGCAAACAGAATGGTGCTGGGCTGTCATCTGGAAGGACCATACATTGCAATTGAAGATGGTCCGCGTGGTGCTCATCCGCTTGATCAAGTTCGTCCTTGTGATTGGAAAGAACTTCAGCGATTGCAAGCCGCCTCTGGAAATCGAATTCGGTTGCTGACTCTCGCTCCCGAATCGGAAGGTGCTCCAGAATTCATTAGGAAGTGTGTTGCTAACGGTATCGCAGTATCTATCGGTCACACAGCTGCCAGTACAGGGCAGATTGCAGCTGCTGTCGCAGCTGGTGCGACATTAAGTACACACCTGGGAAATGGAGCACATGGAACATTGCGCAGGCATCCCAACTACATTTGGGATCAACTTGGTGAACCAAGACTGACTGCCAGCATTATCGCGGACGGTCAACACCTGCCGGCGAGTGTTGTTCGTTCGTTCTTTTTTGCCAAAGGAAAAGAAAACATTGTTCTGACATGCGATGCTTCCGGCTTAGCAGGTTGCCCACCTGGAGTTTACAACTTCGAAGGGAATTCCTTTGAAGTATTGAAAACGGGTCATGTTGTGATCGCTGGGCAGGAACAGTTTCTAGCTGGCTCGGGAGTCCAAACAGATGTTTGTATTTCCACCATGATGCAGATGACCGGTTGCTCGCTGGCAGATGCCTGGGATATGGCGACAATCAATCCCGCTCGCATTACAAACGTAGACTGTGCTGAATTCGAAGTTGGTAAAGCTGCTAATTTTGTATTATTCGAGCAGGAAGAGACTTCGTCAGAATTGAAGATTCTTAAAACTGTCGCTGCTGCTGATGTCGTTTTTGACTCATTTTGAAAAATGTTCAATATTCAATAACAAACCATATGGAGTGGTTAGGTCTTTCGGGAGACACCTCTAATAGTTGCTCCTCGACAAGCTGGTGCAACATTGCAGAAATGAACTGTTGAAATCCAGAAAAAACGAATGTAATCTACCTTCAGTCGCATTGGACGTGACGAGCTTACCTTCAAAATCATATTTGAAAGGACTCAAGGATGAGTCAACTGTCTGTTTTCTCTGGACCAGACCTGATCGAAGAACCTTTGATCTATTCTTTCAAAGACTACGCTTCGCAAAAAAAGTCACACGTCATCAGCTTCGTTGAAGAACGTGCTCGCTTAAGAAAAAAGAACGAGTCCTGCCCGTGCTGCAATCGCGCTACCGTTGAGCCTGTCGAACTCCGTGACGCTCAATACGGTCGCAACGGCGCCCGCATCGCCGGAACCGGAACAATCGTCGGTTTCAGTTGCAACGCATGCGGAAATGAATGGTCCGCGTCGTGATTTGATAGCAATGCAGCACATTTTCCAAATATGTTTTAATTGATACGATTCTACAAATATTAGATAGATTCTGGGACTATTGAGCCTTGTGTCTAAGTGAATCAATTTTTATTTTCGAATATTCCCCGTGACATTTGTGAGGGTATTTCGCTTAATAGAAATCTGAAGTACGTGACACAAACGTGAGAGTAGCCCATGGGAGTCGGTCTTGGAATTCTATTGCTACTGATATACGCACCTTTGCTGATCCTTTCAATGATCGGCCTTGTGGTTTTTTATCATAGATACCAAACGAATCGAATTGGCGCGAAGCGGGCAATTGTGGTTCTTTTAGCAATGCTTTACTCACTCGTAATCATAATTCCCCTATTCCTCGAAGGAATGAAATTCGAAGTGCTATTAATACTCATAAGTCTTGGTTTTTTCGTTCAAATTGCGAGTTGGATCATGATATTCTTACCACCGCGTCAAGATGAAGTCAGTTAATCCGTAGACGTTTTGTGCATCAAACGAAATTTCAAACATCACATGATTAAAAGTGTGCAAAAATCAGAAATTACGATCCCGACAAACGATCCGAATACTGCTGATCGTAGTATTTCAAATAATCGCCAGAACGGATGTTGTTCACCCAGTCTTCGTTTTTGATGTACCAGTCGATGGTCGCTTGCAGTCCTTCTTTGAAACGGACTTGTGGGGACCAACCGAGTTCAATCTCTGCCTTCTCGCAATCGATGGCGTAGCGTTGATCGTGTCCGGGACGGTCGTTGACATATTTGATCAGCGACTCAGGTTTGTCGAGTAATTTTAATAGCAGTTTCGTTAACGCGATGTTGGTCATCTCTGTGCGACCACCGAAGTTGTAGACCTCTCCCACGCTCCCATTCCTCAATGCTGCATCAATCCCTCGGCAATGATCGAGGACATGAATCCAGTCGCGGACGTTCTCTCCCGTTCCATAGACTGGCAACTGTTGATCATTCCGTGCATTCGAAATGAACAACGGCAACAGCTTCTCTGGAAACTGATAAGGACCGTAATTATTCGAACAGCGAGTAATCACCGCAGGGAAATCAAAGGTGTGAACATAAGATCGGACCAGCATATCCGCAGATGCTTTGGATGCTGAATACGGGCTGTTAGGCGCGAGTGAAGTCTCTTCGGTGAAGAACCCTTCATCACCCAGCGAACCATATACTTCATCAGTCGAAACTTGCAGGTAACGTGGAATTTCATGCGTGCGGCAGGCATCGAGAAGCGTGAGAGTTCCGTTGACGTTCGTTGTCACGAACGGGGTCGAGTCTAAAATACTACGGTCAACGTGACTTTCAGCAGCGAAGTTAACAACAGCATCGATCCCGGATTGATTCAAAATCGATTCAATAAACTCCCGGTCACAGATGTCTCCTTTGCGAAACTCATATTGAGAATTCTCATTCAGATCGTGTAAGTTCGCCAGATTGCCGGCATAGGTTAACTTATCAATGTTTATGATGGAGAGTTCGGGATACTGCTCTAGCATCAACCGAATAAAATTCGACCCAATAAATCCACAACCACCCGTTACAACGATACAATTCATGGATATGATTTCTGAAATAGAGTCTTGATTGCTATGTTCATTCTTCTGTTTTCAGAACTCTAGACCCTCAACTCTTAACCCTCAACCCTCATGCATATTGCAATTGTAACCGCCGGCGGAGCTGGTATGTTCTGTGGATCGTGTATGCACGATAACACTTGGGCTCGCTCGTTGATGCAGGCTGGGCACGAAGTCTCTTTAATTCCGACATATACACCGATTCGTGTCGACGATCACAATGAGTCTCAAGAGAAAGTTTTCTTTGGGGGGATCAATGTTTTTCTCAACGAGAAAGTCCCTGGCTGGAGATTTTTGCCCCGAGCCATGACGCGCTGGCTTGATCGACCAAGTCTCATTCAGTGGGCAACAAGCCGTTCAGTCAGTAACAACGCTGAAGATTTGGGTCCGCTGACTATCTCAATGGTGAAAGGAGAATCCGGTCCTCACCACGCAGCGATCCGGGAACTTGATGAATACATCAGTGACCACCTCAAGCCGGACGTTGTCATCTTCAGTAACGCACTACTCGTTGGCGCAGTTCGTGAACTCAAGAAACGATTCTCTGGTCCAGTCCTTTGCGTTTTACAAGGCGATGATGTCTTTCTTGATGGACTCAAACCGAACTATCGAGAAACCGTCATTGATCTTATTTCAGAAAGAGCACAAGAGTTCGATGGTTTCCTGGTTCACAGCCATTTCTATAAAGAATATATCTCGAACTATCTCAACCTCCCGGTAGAAAAATTCTCGGTGATTCCATTGGGAATAGATTTCACTGGACACGATGGCAAACCAAAACTCGACGAAGACAAAGCATTCACAGTCGGCTATTTCGCAAGAATCGCACCGGAGAAAGG
>JABJMI010000090.1 GCA_018659505.1 Planctomicrobium sp. | reverse complement strand
CTGAAAAACCGGGCGATGCTGTGCCAAGAGGATGGCTGACAATGTTCGGTGGCGAGACGATCTCAGCAGAATCTGCGAGCGGGCGAGAGGAGCTCGCACAATGGGTGGTACAACATCCACTCTTCGCCCGGGTTATGGTCAATCGCATCTGGCAGGGACACTTCGGTCAAGGTCTTAGCACTTCACCGAACGACTTCGGATCACGAGGAAATCTGCCTGTTCAGTTGGAGTTACTCAACTGGCTAGCAGCACAGTTTCAAGCACATGACTACAGCGCCAAATCGCTCCATCGTCTCATCCTGAATAGTGCCGCTTATCAACGTAGCAGTGGTCAGGAAATTGCGTTGATCGAGCAAGATGTCGAGAACCGTTTCTTAAGCCGCTTTGAACGTCGTCGGCTGACAGCAGAAGAGATTCGTGACAGCCTGCTGTTCGTTGCGGATAACCTTGATTTGAGTATCGGGACCGCACATCCATTTCCTCCTGAATCTGCATGGAATTACACACAACACACTCCCTTTAATGCTGTCTATAACTCGAAACGGCGTTCTGCATTTTTAATGGTCCAGCGGCAACGACGGCATCCGTACCTCGCGTTGTTCGATGGAGCTGATCCGAATTCGAGTACAGCGACACGTCAGGAAACAACCGTTCCGACTCAGGCGTTGTACTTTTTTAATGACTCCTTCTTTCATTCGCAGGCAGCGGCATTCGCAGCCCAGTTGATTAACTTGCCCAACGATGATGAACGCATCAACTCAATGTTTCAAAAGTTATTTCAACGTCCCCCGACATTAATGGAACAGGAGACTGCAATCGGTTTTCTTGATCAGTATCCGGGCGAAGCAAATGAGAAGTGGTCTGCGTTAGCACGTGTCCTAATGGCGTCGAACGAGTTCCTTTATCTGGATTGAACGTGTGCAGCGTGTGCAACATTCACTCTGGGTATATAAATGTGTGGAAGTAACATAATGTCGAATTCAACATTTCCACGACGACAATTCTTGCGATCAGCGGTGGCTGGCTCGGCTCTGTTTCCTGGGATTGTGCAGCAACTCATGGCTGATGGAGGTGACTCGCTTGCGGTTCGTGATCCGCATTTTCCTGCGCACGCGAAGCGAGTCATTTTCCTGTTCATGACCGGTGGTGTCTCGCATGTTGATACTTTCGACCCTAAGCCTGCACTCACACGTGATCACGGAAAAGAGATCAAAGCGGACCATCCGGAGATTAAGGATCGACCCGGTTACGAACGGATCTATCTCAAGCGTCCGCAATGGGAGTTCTCCAAACACGGTCAGTCTGGGACCGATGTCAGTACGCTGTTCCCGCATGTTGCCACGTGTGTCGACGACATCGCGATGATTCGGTCGATGCACACATCGCATTCCAATCACTACAACGCCACACTTGGAATGCACACAGGTTCGTTTTCCTTCTCGCGACCGAGTCTTGGTTCCTGGACGAGTTACGGATTAGGCACACAAAATAAAAACTTGCCCAGCTTTGTCGTTATTGCTCCCAAGCAAACGTATGCCGGAACGCAGGTTTACTCCAACGATTTTCTACCGGGTGCTCACCAGGGAACACTGGTCGTTCCCGGTGCCGAGCCGATTGCGAATATCACTCCGCGCGTCGCTCCTGATCGGCAGCAACTCGAACTTTCTGCTTTGAATGCGTTTAACAAATCACATTTGGAAGCGAGACAAGATCTTGATCTGGCAGCGAGGATGCGTTCGTTTGAAACAGCATTCGGGATGCAAATGGCGGTTCCCGATGCCTTTGATTTCAATCAAGAGACCAAAACAACGCTCGATAGTTACGGACTGCAACCGGGACAAACAAACGGCTTTGGTTGGCAATGTCTTGCTGCGCGGCGGCTTGTCGAACGTGGTGTGCGGTTTGTGGAACTAATCGATACCGGTTCTTCGGGAAACTGGGATGCCCATGGTGATATGCAAAGTCACGTTTCACTAGCAAAGAACGTGGATCAACCGATTGCCGGTCTACTGAAAGATCTCAAACAGCGGGGAATGTTAGAAGACACGCTCGTGGTCTGGACGACTGAATTCGGACGAACACCGTTTAACAATACTGCCGATGCAAAAGGTCGAGAGCATCACCCATGGGCATTCACATCATGGATGGCAGGTGCTGGAGTGAAGCCGGGAATTGTTCATGGAGCGACCGACGAACATGGACTGCGGGCGGTTGAAAAGCCGGTCCATGTGCATGACTTTCATGCCACCATTCTGCACCTGATGGGCTTCGACCACGAAAAATTAACGTACCGCCACGCTGGGCGCGATTATCGTTTGACCGATGTCGCAGGCAATGTGGTCACTGATGTTTTGAAGATATAGGAATTCCTATTCTGCTGAGGCGGATTATAAGAGGTTACCCGTTCTTTCTTTTGAATTGGAAATCCTCAAGCTCAAAGCATAAAACCTGTTCAATTGAACTGACATCTGAGACAATTGATGGATTGCCGTTGCACAATGCAGCAGTTTTCAAACCGAGATAAATCATGCAAAGACTGATACTGCTCACTTTTTTCGTTTCTTTATTTAGCGGTGGAGCGAGCACATTTGGAGCTGAACCAGACCGCAAAGGTCTGGATTATTTCGAAGCAAAAATTCGCCCAATGTTGGTGAAGCATTGCTATGAATGCCACTCCGCAGAGGCTGTCGGCAAGAATAAATTGAAAGCAGACCTTCTGCTTGATTCTCGTGAAGGGACTCAACATGGCGGAGAAAGTGGTCCTGCGGTCGTCCCCGGAAAACCTGATGAAAGCCTCTTGATTAGTGCTTTGAAACATGATGGCTACGAGATGCCTCCCAAAGGGAAACTCCCGGATGAGATCATTGAACATTTCGTCAAATGGGTGGAGATGGGAGCACCTGATCCGCGCGAAGGTGGTGAAGTCATCACTTCAAAAGGGATCGATATCGAAGCGGGGCGCTCGCACTGGGCGTTTCAGCCGCTGACTCAATCACCATTGCCTGAAGTTGGAAACCCTGAATGGGTGAGAAACTCCATTGATAATTTCATACTCAAGAAATTGGAGACAACTGGCATTACTCCCAACGTCGCAACTTCTCCGCAAAAGCTGATTCGACGAACATACTTTGATCTCATCGGACTTCCTCCAACAGCGGAGCAATTCACCCGGCATCTATCTGAATTTGAGCAGGATTTCGACACTGGCTACAGTCAACTGATCGATGAACTTCTCGCCAGCGAGCACTACGGAGAACGCTGGGGACGTCATTGGCTCGACTTGGCTTGCTTCGCTGAAAGTAACGGTTACGCCTTTGATGGAGATCGTCCGAATGCCTGGTTCTATCGTGATTTTGTGATCAAAGCTTTGAACTCGGATATGCCATATAACGAATTTGTGAAACTACAAATTGCCGGTGACCTCTTAACTGATGTGAATGTCGCGACCACTGACGATGCTGTTGCTGCTGTTGATCATCTCGCTGCCACGGGATATCTCGTGGCTGGTCCTTATACAACTCAACAAACGCAAAAGGAGCGCGAGCGAAGCCGCTACGAACAACTCGACGACATCGTCAACACCATTGGAACTTCGCTCCTCGGTTTGACAGTCGGTTGCAGTCGTTGTCATGACCACAAATTCGATCCGCTTCCGCAGTATGACTACTACAATCTGGCAGCCTGCTTTTCTGATGTCGGCTTCTCAGACACTGGAGTCAATATGCAGCCAGAGCAGTTTCGTGAAGCGAAGGCAGCGTTCGATGCGGAACATGCTCCGCTTGTGGCAGCCCGCACGAAGTATGAACAGGAAGAACTTCCTACGAGATTCGATGAATGGCTCTCGGCGCATGTCGCTGCGGATGTTGTCACTTTAGGAGCATTGACCCTCACTGACTGGCAACACGCTGGTCCATTCATCGGAGAGAGTTTCGAAGGAGCCTTCGCGAAGAAGTTCGCTCCAGAAAATGGAGTCGATCTCGTAGCGACTTATGGTGAAGGTGATTCAGCAATTAAATGGACAGTCCAACCAGATTGGAAAGATGCTGTTGTTCACAACACACTCTCTGGCACTAACGCTGCAAACTACTTGTACCGCGTGGTGGAATCGACAGAGGAGCAGGCGATTTCCCTGTCCCTTGGAAGTGATGACGGAGTCAAAGTTTGGCTCAATGGAGAAGAAGTTCTTTCAAAACAGATCGGTCGAGCCGCCGCTGCCGGGCAGGAATCAGTGCAGGTTCCGATTAAAAAAGGTCGTAACGAACTTTTGATGAAGATCGTCAACGGCGCTGGACCTTCCGGGTTTTATTTCACTGCCATTCCTGTTCAGGATATAGAAGTTGCCGGGCTTGGCAACTGGCAGCAGATAGGACCATTCCCGTCGACCAACTTTGACACAGCTTTTGCAGAGGTCTTTCCACCAGAAGGGGGTGTTGATCTGGCAGCGACTTATGAAGAAGATAAGTTGAAATGGATCGAGCAACCTGAATGGAAAGATGGCGAGGCTCACAATGACAAACTGACCGGTGCGAATTCCGCCAATTATCTTTACCGTCAGATTAAATCGGATGCCCCGCAAGTGTTGTCACTTTCATTGGGAAGCGACGACGGTATCAAGCTCTGGGTGAATGGTCGCGAAGTTCTCTCGAAAAAAGTCGGTCGCAATGTCGCGGCTGCCGGACAAGAGACCGTTGTCATTCAACTTGCAGAGGGGACGAACCATCTCTTGATGAAGATCGTCAATGGAGGGGGAGCGACCGGGTTCTACTTTGCAGCCACGAATGCACCGACGCCAGCCGAATTTGCAGACATCCTGAAACTGCCACTTGAACAACGAAACGATCAACAGAAACAAAAACTGATCGATTGGTATAAGGGATTCAACCTCGACTGGTTGAAGTTTAACGAAGTCGTTGCTTTTCATGCGACGAAAGACCCAAAGCCCGAGTTGACGAATGTGTTTGCTGCCCGTGTTAAAGGGACGACATATCAGTTCGGAGAAGATACCTACAAGGTGTATCACCTCCGTCGTGGCAATGCCGACAACAAAGAACAAGAAGCTGTTCCCGGGTTCTTGCGAGTTCTGTTGACGACCGATTCCGGGGATACCACTACAGAAGCAGCTTTGCCGAATCCAGAAGCGACTACGGCAGTTGCCCCGAAAATTCAGGGACGCTTGGACTTGGCAGACTGGTTGACTGACACCGATCAAGGAGCAGGAGTTCTGCTGGCGCGCGTGATGGTCAACAGGTTGTGGTATCACCATTTTGGACGCGGTATTGTCGCGACACCGAGTGACTTCGGAACACGCGGTGAACGACCTTCTCACCCGGAACTCCTCGATTTGTTAGCGAGTGAGTTAATCCGCAATAATTGGCAACTCAAGCCGATTCATAAATTGATCATGAGCAGTACGGCTTACATGCAGGCAGGTAATGTCACAGAGAGTGGGGCAAAATTAGACCCCGAAAACATGCTCTTCTGGCGACGTTCTGCCGACCGCTTGGAAGCGGAAGTGATTCGCGATTCACTCCTCGCAGTCAGTGGCGATCTCGACACAACTCAGTTTGGAAAAGGGACACTCGATCAGGCAAGCAAGAGACGAAGCATCTACTTCACTGTGAAGCGAAGTAACCTGATTCCGCTTTTGAAATTGTTCGATGCCCCGGATGCAATGCAGGGAATTGGGACTCGCGAAGAGAGTACCGTTGCACCGCAAGCATTAGCACTCCTCAACTCGCCGCTCGTGCGAGACCTTGCAACGAAGTTCGCTCTTCGGGTTCGTCCAACGGCTGAGACCTCCGTTGAACAGGCAATCAATGATGCTTATCAAACTGCCTTTTCTCGCTCGGCAACAGAAACGGAACTCGCTGGGATGGGGCAATTCATCAAAGATCAAAAGGCAATGCGTGGAGATGATGCCAACGCCGAAACGCTCGCTGTGCGTGATTTCTGCCATCTACTGCTCTGTCTGAATGAATTTGTCTACATCGACTGAGACACAAATCAATCGAAGATATTTGAACTTCTAACATTATAAAATAAACATTTTCGACAGGAATCAATACCATGTCACATCACCTAATCGGTTCAGGGACATCACGTCGCGATTTTCTTTCACAAGCTGGGCTTGGTTGTGGATCTTTGGCGCTGACGAGTTTGCTGCATCAGGAGGGAGTCATCGCTGGTCCGGTTTCATCGGAAGCTGACGGTGGAAGTTCAAATCCACTAGCTGCCCGAGACAGTCACTTTCCAGCGAAGGCAAAGTCAGTAATCTGGCTCTTTCAAACTGGCAGTCCATCGCAAGTCGATACCTTCGATTACAAACCGGAGCTCCAGAAACGCGACGGGACGACACTCGCTGGTGCTGATCCCAAAACAGGATTCTTTACGACCAGCGGGAAGTGTTTGAAGTCTCCGTTTAAGTTTTCGCAGCATGGAGAATCAGGGGCTTGGACATCGGAAATTTTCCCGAACATCTCAAAGCATGTCGACGACATTGCTTTCGTCTATTCTTGTTATTCTCAGTCGAATAATCACACACCCGCCATGCTGGAGTTTAACTCAGGGATGATTCGTCAGGGGTTTCCGAGTATGGGGTCATGGTTGTCCTATGGACTTGGCAGCGAAAATGCCAATCTCCCTGCTTATGTAGTCATGCACGGCACAAAACCTCGCGGAGCTGACCCGATTTGGTCATCGGGATTTTTGCCGTCAGTCTTTCAGGCAACCGCTCTTGATCCTCGCGGCGGAAAACCGATTGACAACTTGCAACCTCCCGGCGAATTAAGCGGTGAACAACAACGCTCATTGCTAAACGTGCTCAATTCTGCGAATCGTAAACATGCTGAGGAGCGTCCATTTGACCAAGATTTGAATGCTCGCCTAGAGTCGTTTGAGTTGGCGTATCGAATGCAAACTTCCGCTCCAGAAGCTTTTGACCTAGCGCAAGAGTCAGCAGAAACTCAGGAGAAATACGGTCTCAATCGAGCTGAATCAAAAGACTACGGCAAGCAGTGCCTGATTGCTCGTCGACTCGTTGAACGAGGCGTCCGCTTTGTCCAAATTTTCGCTTCTTGTCCGAATACTCCCGGTGGAGCGGTGAGCGATGTGCCGTGGGATGCTCATAACGACATTAACGGAAACCATCGGGCATGTGCATCAACCGTCGATCAGCCGACCGCTGCATTGCTGGAAGATTTAAAACAGCGAGGCATGTTGGACGACACGATTATTATTTACGGTGGCGAGTTCGGACGAACATCCGATTCACAAGACGTCGGCGGTCGCGATCACAATCCTCATGCGTTTACAACTTGGTTTGCAGGAGGAGGATTTAAAGGCGGAACGCAATACGGTGCCTCTGACGAATTCGGGTACAAGTCCGTAGAGAACCGCGTTCACGCTCACGACATCCACGCCACTGTTCTCCATCAAATGGGCATCGATCACACTCGACTGACCTACCGCTTCAACGGTCGCGATTTCAGACTGACCGACGTCGCTGGCGAAGTTCTGCAGGATCTCCTCACTTGAGGTGAACTGTTACTTGGCAAGACTTTTTATCCACCGAAAGCACTATAGCGTTTCACGCCGTACCGAAATGCAATTCGATTCGCAGCTAAGAGAACGATGATCCAAGCGAACTCGACCGCCAGAACGCGAAATAATTCTGCCTCGGAGTATCGACCTAGTAGAATCGCTGGCGGCACATAAGCGAGATACTGGAAGGGAAAGTACTCGACGACGTTCAAAATGTAAGGCGGAAGAAAATCGAGGGGAATCATGTGCCCCGACAAGAAGTAATTCATCATCATGTAAATGAACATCAGCGAACTGACTTCCAGGAACCAGAACGAGATAAGTCCCAGTAAGGCTTCAATCAGGAAGCCCATCAAAAACGCCATTGCAAGCGAAAGCAGAAACGCTCCAAAGATTCCCCAACCGGGCCATGCAGGAAGATAATCGCCGCACAGCCAGAAGACAAAAGCAAATGGTCCCGCAGCGACAGCATAATAAACAAGTTTATGTGCCACTCGATGCCAGAACAGATACGCCAGCATATCGATTGGCTGCGTCAGGAATTTCTTGATCGTTCCGTCACGCACTTGCCGAGCAATCCCGGACGCCAGCCCCGGCATACTCGAAAATGCTCTGCCGACCATGGCAATTAAGTAGTACGAGATCATTTGGTTGTAGGAATAGCCTGCAATCGATGACTGCTCGCGATCTGTCCCGACAGCGAAGATGGCTCCCCACAGGAAGATTTGCGTCACGATGGGAAGGAAGCGGAATAACGTCCCCATCGCAAAATCGGCACGATACATCAGTCGCTCGCTGATGCAGGTTCGTAGTATGAACCACATGACACGAAAGCGATGACCAGGAGTAATTTCAACCGTTGCCGACATAGAGCATTTCCAATGCTTCTCTTGTCCGTGAAGTACGTTTTCACAAGTTAATATGCTGATGCCACGAGACAGAACTGTTAAGACGAATGATAGTTTTTCTCTATAATTCAATGAGTTTAGCCGACCACTTCAAGTGGTCGAAGGCTATTAAGCAGAGACAGCAGTTGGGGCGCTGTCCTTGGTCTGATTCGTTTT
>JABJMI010000205.1 GCA_018659505.1 Planctomicrobium sp. | reverse complement strand
TTTTAAGATGCAGTATTTCAAATGGAGTAAATAGGCATTCTTCCCGATTCGTGAGGAACACTATGTCACAATCTGAATCTTCTGCTGGTACTGAAAAAACACAGGAATCAACGACTCCTAACGATATCACGCGACGTGAGGCTCTTGCACAAACATCGCTTGGGCTGACAGGGCTTGCTCTTGGTACATTCGCTTCCTCTTTATCTGCTGAGAAGTTAAAGACTGGAGTTGTTCTAAATGACGTGCAATCTCAATTAAACAGAACTGTCGTGAATGAGGTACTCAAACCTGATTCGAATGATCAACTCAAAAAAGCTCTCGAACAAGCAGCGGACTCCCAACTGAATATCAGCCAGGCGGGTGGTCGACATTCGATGGGCGGTCAACAATTCGGCGCTGGCAATCTTCATCTGGATATGACCTCGCTGAGCAAGGTGATCTCTCTCGACACCGAGCTTGGATTGGTCACAGTTCAAGCTGGAATTCAGTGGCCAGAACTGATTCGAGAGTTGTACCAACGACAGCCCGAAGACCCTCAACCCTGGACAATCCGCGAGAAGCAAACTGGTGTTGATTCAGTCACAATCGGGGGAGCTGTCTCCTCAAATATCCATGGTCGTTCGCTGGCTCATGCTCCATTTGTGTCAGATGTTGAGTCGTTCGATTTGATCGATGTCAACGGAGTCGCTCAACATTGTAGCCGATCGCTTAATACTGAACTCTTCTCACTGGTCATTGGGGGCTACGGACTGTTCGGGCTGATTTCTCAGGTCACACTCCGGTTAGTTCGTCGCTTTAAGGTTCGACGTCGAGTGAAGGTGATTAAAGTCAAAGACCTTTTGGAGAACTATCATCGCAGAATTGAAGAAGGCTTTGTTTTCGGAGATTGTCAGTACGCAACACTCTTGGCGGGAGCTTCGGAATCTCATCAAGGAGTCTTCCCATGTTATGAACCGGTCGATCTTAAGACGCCGATCGAAGCGAATCAAAAGCAATTAACCGCCGAGCAATGGGCCGGTTTTTATAAATTGATGCGAAGTAACAAACGGCAGGCATTCAAGGAATATGCCGCACACTATCGTAGCACTGAAGGACAAACATATTGGTCCGACACACATCAGCTCGCCGGGAATTTTGAGGGACATCGTAAAGCTGTTGATTCTTCAAAGGGAACCGAAATGATTACGGAAGTCTACCTTCCTTTTCAGCAACTCAACGAGTTTCTCATTAAAACTCGCGAAGACCTGATGCAGCGTGATGCGGATATCACCTACGGAACCATTCGCTTCATAAAAGCTGATGAAGAAACATTCCTGCCCTGGGCAAAACAGGATTCCGTCTGCATTGTTTGCAACTTGCATGTCAAACAATCGCCAGAAGGTATCCGAAAGGCAAAAGCAGATTTTCGTCAAATCATTGATCGCACGATTCAGTTCGGTGGCACTTTCTTTCTGACCTACCATCGCTGGGCAACCTCCGAACAAATCTCAGCCTGTTACCCGAACATACGCCAATTCTTCGCCCTCAAAAGAAAGTACGATCCAGATGAACTCCTGCAAAGCGACTGGTACAGGCACTACGCAGAGCATTTTTCTTGATAATCGACGCTGCTATTTATTCTTTGGTTCGTACTTCGGCAAGTCACGGCTTCCCGGGTGATTTTCTTTGATGAACTCTTCCAGCAATTGCGGCTCCGCATTTTCGAATTGAATGTAGAACGGTTTACGACGAATCCCGGAGTGACAGACTCGATACAAAACTTCTTCTTTCGAGTTCGACAGCGGCAGGATCGTCAGCACCATTTCTTTGCTCAGTCCAACCAGAAATGCTTCTGCGGATTCTTCTTTTTTGAGATCAGAACCGATGACTTCTTCGATGAGTACGTTTCCATTCCTGCCTTTAAATTTCTCATCAAGTAATTGTTGAACTTCGTCCGCGTACAATGCCAATCCTCTCACGCCACGCGTTTCATCGCCATCACCGACACCAGCGACTCGCTTCATCAATTCAACATCATCAGCCAAGCTAGATAAGGTGGCTGATGTCGTTTTAATTTCGCTGAGCACCTGCGGTATTTGTGAATTGACCTTCTCGACGGAATCCTGAACCTCGCCAATGGTCGCTTCAGCTTTATCCAGAGCAACGATCATCTTCGACTTAAAATCTGAAATCATCCAGAGGAGAATGAAACCGAATTCGATGGCTGCCACTAAGCAAACCCATTTGAACCAGCCCGATTGAGATTTTTCTGTCATCATTCTGCTCAATGAATTGTTAAGCGACTCTAGGATCTAACAAGACAATAAGCCTTGTTGTCCTGCGTTTTCAAGTCGCTCACAATTGTGACAATTCACCTCGCTGATCGAGTAATCATAATTCAACTCCTAATTGATATTGCCCTGATGAGTTGAGTTTCTCGACCAATCTGGGAAAATGCTTTCAGCGAAAGTTATCTATTAGAAAACGAGTATTGAAATTATGTATGAATCCATTGAACTGACTTCAGGTGATCAGCTTCCCTCTGTTGGATTAGGTGTCTGGAAAATTGATCCCGCTAATGTGGGGGCAGTTGTCAGCACAGCGATTGAATTTGGTTATCGGCACTTAGATTGTGCCTGCGATTATGGGAATGAAGAAGGCGTCGGTGACGGGATTCGTGATGCTCTCGATTCAAATTTCTGTAAACGGGAAGACCTGTGGGTTACTTCGAAACTGTGGAACACATATCACAATCCTGAACATGTTCGCCCTGCACTTCAGAAGTCGCTTGATGATTTGGGGCTGGAATACCTCGACTTGTATTTAATTCATTTCCCAATTTCCTTGATGTACGTTCCGATAGAAGAAAGATATCCACCGGGCTGGATTTTCAATCCCGATGCTGAAAAACCAAAGATGGAGTTTTCAGGTGTTCCAATTCAACAAACATGGCAGGCGTTAGAAGAACTTGTGGATGAGGGGCTGATTAAGAATATCGGAATTTGTAATTTTACCACTGGCTTAATGAGCGACCTGTTGAGTTACGCCCGCATTCGTCCCAGCGTTTTGCAAGTCGAATTGCATCCTTATCTAGCTCAGGAAAAGTTGCTGAGATACTGTCAGCAGGAAGAGATCGCTGTCACCGGTTTCTCACCATTGGGGGCGCTGTCTTATGTTCCAATCGGGATGGCAGAGAAAAACGAATCCGTACTTGAAGAAGAGATTGTCACAGAGATTGCAGAACGGCACGATAAAACCGCTGCTCAAGTCGTCCTACGTTGGGGAGTGCAGCGAGGCACCTCGATTGTAGCGAAGACATCTAATAAAGATCGCCTGAAAGAAAACCTGGATCTCTTCGACTTCGAACTGACTGACGAGGAGATGCAGGCGATCACGTCATTGGATCAGCACAAACGGTTCAACGATCCCGGCGACTTTGGTCCAGCTGCGTTTAACACCTTCTGTCCGATTTATGACTAAACGTTGCGGCAATGCACTGCTAAGAACCGCTCACTTGAGAAAACTAAAAACAACTTAGAATGAGATCAAATCATGGACGTTAAAGAAGTTGCAGTCGAGGGACAGTTTGAATCGCACGGGGCGACCTTCCCCCTGATTCTGGAATGCCAAGATCGCTCTGTCAGTTTGGAAGAGACATCGAACTGGGTTCAGGAGCGTGCTGCTGAATTGAATGAAAAAGCGTTTCAACATGGAGCGATTCTTTTCCGTGGTTTCCCGCTCGCTGATGCTAATGACTTCGATGCGTTTATTCGTGCTTGTGGTTATCCGAATTTCAAGTATGAAGAATCGTTATCAAATGCGGTTCGTGTCGTGAAGACAGAGCGAGTCTTTACTGCCAATGAGGCTCCTTCGGATGTGACGATCTTTCTGCATCACGAAATGGCTCAAACCCCTATTTATCCGAGCAAGCTGTTCTTTTATTGCGAACATGCTGCGGACACCGGTGGAGCGACTCCATTATGTCGTTCAGATGCACTCTTCGAATTGATGCAGCAAGAGATTTCACAATTCGCCGAAGATTGTGAAGAGAAAGGATTGCAGTACACAAACGTGATGCCTGGGTTTGATGATCCAAATTCCGGCATGGGCAGAAGTTGGCAAAGCACTTTGCGTGCGAGGACTCACGATGAAGCCGAGGGGCGTATGCTCGAACTCGGCTACACTTGGGAATGGTTGGACGATGGCAGCTTGAAAGCCGTGACTCCTGTGCTACCAGCGGTTCGTGATTTGGGAGATGGTCGAAAATCGTTCTTCAACCAGTTGATTGCAGCCTACAAAGGTTGGAAAGACGAACGTAATGATCCATCAAAATCAATCCGACATGGAGATGGTTCTATCCTCGATCAGGACGCCGTATTGAAGTGTGCGGAACTGGCGGAGCAAGTTACTTTTGATCTCCCTTGGCAATCAGGTGATGTTGCTCTTGTCGATAACTATGTTGCTATGCACGGTCGAAGAAGTTTCACGGGAACGCGGAAGGTGTTGGCGTCGCTGGTTGCTTCGTGATTCTGGAAAACAGTTTTTAGGGCAAGCTAGGAAAAACTATTAAATTTTGAACTGGAACAACGACAACACTTTGAAACTGCTCCGTAGCTATAGCATTTAATTATTCAACTCGTTTGAGCATCAATAATCGAAACTCAATCGCCTGCTCTCCGGGGATTTCCAGGGCTTTCAATGTGAGAGTCCCCTTCCCTTTTTTGAGGTTGATGGTCCCCATGTGATGTGGCTGAAAGTCTTTGACGTAAGATTCTATACGTTTGACACGATCTTCCTTGGCTCCCACTACAGGCGGATCATTGGCAGTTGTAATCTCGGTTTCAATCGCTGAGTCGTTGAAGCTGAGTTGCATGCGGCAACCGAGGTCTGACTTCTTGCAGGTGTAGAAGAGTTCGACTTCGAAGGTACCGTCAGCGGGGATTTCGGCGTCCCAAGTAATTTTGTCTTCTGTGCTTGTCCAGTTGGTGAAGTACGAGCAATTCGGGAATTTATTGGAACGCTTAATTTTGCCGTGAGCGGTTCCATCACGTGCCGGGATTTGTGTATTGGCGTAATCTGGATGACCTATCACGAACGGACGATCATCAGCGTCGTAGCCAGCCAGAACATTCTTCTTCCATTTCGCAACTGCCGCTTTCAGTTTCTCAGTCACTTGAGGATGTTCTTTAGAGACATCTTTGTGTTGACCGGGATCGGCAGCGATGTCGAATAACGCTCCTTGATTGTCGAGACGGAATTCCTGTGTTCGCGCAGAAACTTTTCCTCTCCAGTGCGAGAAGATGATTCGATCATTTTCGACAGATTTCTCTTTGAGTAGCTGTGACTTCAAACTGATCCCATCTAAAGGCTTCTGACTTGCAACCTTAATATTTGCTAAGCCAGCCAGTGTCGGTAGCAAGTCAATCGCACCAGCAATCTCAGTGACGCTTTTCCCCGGTTTAATTCTCCCCGGCCAGCGAATGATCAGCGGGGAACGGACTCCTCCTTCATCGGTCGAGCCCTTTCGACCTTTCATGCCACCATTCCAGCGGACACCATTGGGACCGTTGTCGCAAAAGTAAACGACGATTGTTTCTTTCTCAAGCTCAAGTTCTTTCAGCTTTTCAATTATTCGACCGACGTTCCAGTCAATGTTTTCACACATCGCGATTGCTGCGAGAGTATGCTGTATGTTCTCCTTCTTCGGTTCTCGATTCATCAATTCCAGTTCCTTGTCTTTGAACTTTTTCCAGAATCGATCAGGCACCTGCATCGGAGAGTGCGGTGTGTTGAATGGTAAGTAAACGAAAAACGGTTCATCCTGATGTTCTTCGATAAAGTCAATGGCGTGGTTCGTGAAGTCATCAATACAGAAGCCTTCACCTTTCACCAATTCGCCATTGTGTTCGAGCATCCAATCGAAATACTGCCCCCAGTGTCCTGAACAAAATCCGAAGTAGTCATCGAAGCCACGACCATTGGGGTGATACGGATACTGCATTCCATTGTGCCATTTGCCGTACGCTGCCGTATTGTACCCAGCTGCTTTAAATGTTTGAGCGATAGTCATCTCGTCGAGATCTATCCGCTCACCGCCAGCTGAAGTGCTGTAAACACCGCTTCGTGGGTGATATCTTCCGGTAAGGAACTCTGCACGTGTAGGAGAACAAACTGGACAAACATAAAACCGGTCGAACGTCGCTCCCGCTTTTGCCAGTCCGTCGATGTTGGGTGTGCTTAAGTTTGTATTTCCATTGAGACTTAAGTCCCCCCAACCCTGATCATCAGTTAAGATGACAATAACATTGGGCTTCTCAGCAGCTTCACATTGAATCTGCCCACAGGCGAACAAAGAGACGCCTAAGGTTGTCAGATATAGACTGAACAGCGAGATCGATTTCAGATTGATAATGAATTTCATATGATGTAAATCTCGCAATAGTAATGTTTCTTGAGAATGAATTGTGACGGACATTTCTCGCGTGGTCAATTCGACCAGATGACGCCTTGATTATTATGAATGATTCAGCAGAGAACCAGACAATAGATTTACCGTGGGTTGCCATTCAGCGCAACCCACGTTCAGGTGCCGGTCTGCAAGCTAAACCGATTCGAGATCTCATTGCAGAGTTTCGCCGTCTGGGAATTCGACCTCGTCTCTATTCGAAACGAGAAGAACTCGACAAGGCGGTCAATGATCCAATCGCCAGAGAATCTCTCAAAGGAATTGTCGCTGCCGGAGGAGATGGAACTTTACTTGACGTGATGAATCGTCATCCAAATGTTCCGGTTGCAATTCTTCCATTGGGTACAGAGAACCTATGCGCTAAGTATCTCGGGATGAAGCGGGATGGAAAAGAAATCGCCAACGTGGTCGCTGAGGGAGAAACTGTCCGCTTCGATGTTGGCCGATTAGGCACCCAACGATTTATGGTGATGGCGAGTGTCGGCTTCGATGCTTCGGTGATTCACTCTGTCCATGCTGCTCGCAAAGGGCATATCAGTCGCTGGACTTATCTGAAACCGATCTCAGTTTGTCTTGCGAAGTATCGTTACCCAAAAGTCAAAGTCTTCATTGACGATGATCCAGAACCGACTGTCGGCTCGCTGGTGGTGATCGCCAATCTTCCATCCTACGCACTCGGCTTAAAAGTCGCCTCTTCCGCTCGCGGAGATGATGGACTTCTCGACGTTCGAGTCATGCAGCGAGGATCTCTCTTCCACATGTTCCGCTACCTGGGTCTGATCTACTATCGTTGGCACGAACAAGTGCGAGATGTCATCTCCTTAAAAGGAAAAAGAATTCGCATTGAATCCGAAGAACCAGTCCCCATCCAAATCGATGGCGACCCAGCAGGGTTCACTCCGATTGAGATCAATATCGAAACAAATGTTGGAGAACTGTTTGTGCCACGCGGTCGTAAGTTTTAACCAAGCGGGATTGTGAAGAATTCAGCTTTTAGACCTGCTTATTTAATCGGGGTAAGATGCGCGTGATAAGCCCCGGATTGACGTTTTTGTTTGTCGTAGACTTGTAGTTTGGCAACTTTTCCGGAAGCGCGAATCGCTGCTATGAATTGATCATTGTTATTCACCGCCCGCCCGTTCACATGTGTCACGATGTCGCGATACGGCACGAGATGAAAACTGACGTTTCGTGAATCACGAATCTGCGAGGCAGGCGAGTTTTCTACGACTTTAGTGATTTCAACGCCACCACCTGAATACGCCTGAGCATACGCCCCTAACCAGTATTTCTGACGAGGCGGAGCATTGTTATTGCCGGGTTTGGGAAGTGGGCTGACTGCGTACGCTGTTTGATTCACTTCTATATTATTGTTCTTATAGAATCGATCATTTTTTGCGTTTTTGTTGGTCTCATAAATGACCTGAGCCCAAGATACTCTTCTATCTGCATCATATAATGTACCTGTAAAACCTCTGTAGAAAGCACTCCCTGCGTCAGATGTTACAGCAAGTTCCCCTGGCATCGTTGCGCTGATATTGACAAGTCCTCTGGGTTTAAAGAATAGCTCATGGAACAAAGGCTTTAGACGTTGGACTCCATTCGGACTCGGACTATTCACATCAAACTTTACGAAGTTGCTACATGAGTTTGTAATGAGTACGTCTAGCTTGGCTTCTCGAGAATGAATAACTTCCAAGAGATCAGATCGACGGATCAAGTCGCCATTTGTAAGGGCAATCAAATGCTCGTTTTCGTTGGTGTCAAATGCACCATGACCAGAATAGAAGAACACGAGTACATCGTCGCTATCAATTGGGACCGCACGTATCTTGTTTCCAATTTTCTCAGCACTGGCATCATTCCCTGTCAGTTCATGAAACTTGTAAAGATGCTGTGGGACATTTTCTAAGAACAAAGTGCGGATGTGGTTAAGATCTCCTGCAACTCTTGGACCGACCCCCTTGGCATTGGTGTCGGCACAGAAAATAATTTGCAGCTTCGTCTCTGCTTGAGCGAGTTCAACAGAGTTCAAGAAAGTTACGAAACAAAAGTAGCCAAAGAATATTGACAGCAACGATAGTGGAGACTCTTTTCTTAAAATTCTACTATTTAATCCACTCATGAGTTTCTCCGAAGTCTTGTAGAATTGTGAGATGAGGACCGAGTAGCTGCCTGACGAAAACATGCACTCTATTCAACCACACTGACACCTTTCCAGAATGCCACTCTTCCGCGGATCTGTTCTGCTTCAGGTTTTGGGTCAGCATAATACCAGGCAGCGTCTGGATTCCGTTTACCGTTGATGTTTAAGGTGTAATAGTTTGCTTCACCTTTACAGCCACAAACGGTTGTGGCGGAACTTTCTACCAGAAAATCTTGTTTCACTGATTCTATAGGGAAATAATGATTGCCCTCGACAATGATCGTTTCATTCGATTCTGCGACAACTTGTTCGTTCCATATCGCTTTCATTAGTTCTCTCTCATGAACTCATTTGGTTGCGAATAATATGCATTAAGGTAATTCACTCCCTCGTGAAGCATTAGCAACGACTCTACGAACTCTCTAGATGCCATTCCTGGATTGATTTCACTTCTGGAGCGGGGTTTTCAAAGAGGTATTCGATGGCTTTGACCATTGCTTCGCAGCCGGGCAAGGTTGTGACGCAAGGAACTCCGTAAGTCACGGCAGCGGCTCGGATGCGACCTTCTTCTGTTCGGCTGCCTTTTCCGCTGGGGGTATTGAAGATGAATTGAACGTCTCCGTTCACCATCATATCCAATAAGTTTGGGCGTCCTTCCTGAACCTTTTTGACTGTCTCCACCTTGAGTCCAGCGTCGTTGAAGACCTTCGCTGTGCCAGATGTTGAGATGATTCTGAAACCAAGATTGATGAGTCTTTGAACTGGCTCGATCATGGCATTCTTGTGTTCACCTGCCATGCTGATGAAGACAGTTCCTTCTCGTGGAAGATCGACACTAGCTGCAAGTTGACCTTTGGCAAAGGCAGCAGGGAAGGTCTCGGCGATCCCCATGACTTCTCCAGTAGATCGCATCTCTGGTCCGAGGATAATGTCGACACCCATGAAGCGTGAGAACGGAAAGACGCTTTCCTTGACCGATGTGTATCTCGGCCAAACTTCTTCCGTGATCCCCTGCTCTTTTAGTGAAACACCTGCCATGATCTTGGCAGCCATGGCTGCCAATGGTTGACCGGTCGCTTTCGATACGAATGGTGACGTCCGTGAGGCGCGAGGATTGACTTCGAGAATGTAGACATCGAATTTGGTTTGGTTGTCCCTGACTTCTTTCTTAACGGCGAATTGAATGTTCATCAATCCACGAACCTGTAACTCTTTCGCAAGTGCATAGGTGGACTGTTTGATTTCATCGATCACCGATTGCGGCAGTGTATATGGAGGGAGTGCACATGCCGAGTCTCCACTATGCACACCCGCTTCTTCGATGTGTTCCATCACTCCGCCGACGAGAGTCGTCTCGCCATCAGAGATGGCATCGACGTCGACTTCAATCGCATCCTGTAGAAACTTATCGATCAAGACAGGATGATCCGGGCTGGCGTCGACCGCTTCGGTCATGTACCGCACAAGTTCGGGTTCTTCGTAGCAAATCTCCATCGCACGTCCACCGAGGACGTAACTTGGTCGAACCAAAACCGGGTAGCCAATCTTGTTGGCATTGGCTCTTGCGCCTTCAACGTCGGTTGCAAGACCGTTTGGAGGTTGGCGAATCTTGAGCTTGTGTAGGATTGCCTGAAAACGTTCTCTGTCTTCGGCAGCGTCAATCATATCAGGACTTGTGCCGATGATTGGAACGCCAGCGGCTTCGAGTCCGCGGGCAAGA
>JABJMI010000091.1 GCA_018659505.1 Planctomicrobium sp. | reverse complement strand
GATCGCCGAACTTCACCCACCCTACTTCTAATCCCCAAGTTCCGACGTCACCCCAGTCGGCTGGCCTTTGAAGTCGGTCCAGTTGCCGGTTTCGTCGTCGAAGAGCTTGCATTGACGTGTGATCTTCAAGAGCTTTGAAAACTTGAAATGGTATTGCACTGTGTTCTCAGAGCGGGAATCGATCTTCGCTTGCGTTGCATTTAAGCGGTAGAGCGGGATCGTTGGCTGCATGTGATGAGCGGTGTGGTCCATGATCCAGTGGACGAACCAGTCTATTGGTTGAGGGTATTGAACATGAATCGAAACTCTTGCCTGGTGATCGTCAAAAGATTCCTCTGTTGGATCTCGAAACCAGCGTACTGCTGGATGAGTGTGATGGAGATACTCCGTGTTCGACATCAGCATTTGACTGATGCAACACGGCAGCAAAATCCCTGTTGACTCAGCTGTCAGTGCTAAATGAATCCCGCAAGCATACGCAATAGCATCGAAGACGAAGAAACCAATCCCCCAAGCGTAAGACGCCTGACGAGCAGCGGCAACTTCAAGCCGTGTCAGTATCTCTTCTGATTGTAGATCCGCAGCTGAGGCTTCCATCAATATTCCCCAGGAATATTACTTGGGCAGATGAACGATTTTTTTAATTCGAGGTCTACAGTCCAGTAGAATAGCGAACGAAGTTCGTACCTACATTGATACCCCGGATTGCGCTCGATTGGTCTTCCTAAAGCAAATGTAGCAACAATCGATCCGCCAAGTAAACAGACGCTGCCAGAGAGCAATGACCATCTCCCCAATCGCAGCGTTTTCTTGATACAAAATTGTGCGATGTCGAATTATCACCGAATCAATATGCCTCGGTGCCTGTCAGTGGTTCGAACCAAAATGCTGTCCCTAAAGCTGCCGCACAAATCAGTAAGGGGATAAGAACTTGAAGCGAGATTCCCTTTACTCCTTTACCTCCAGAAAGAGGACCATTCATGCTGAGGAACAGTCCCAACGGGGCGCACGGAATCAATACGTAAGAGTTTATCGGGATCTTGCCAAAAGAGTTCGTGTGACCGATCATCATTGAAGTACACAGGAAGAACACAACCGGGTATGCAAGACCGTCCAGCGAGCGGCTGTTTTTATCGACTCTCGCAGCGATGGTGAGACCGAGTGTTGCTCCGGCTGCGGTGAAGCCAATTTGACCGAACAGTAAACTGCCCGAGTGCATGAGAAGAATCGCACCGGAAAGACAAGTCATGAACAACACAAACGGTAGCAAGGGACCGTCGATTCTCAACAAGAGTTGACGATAGCTTAATGCCAGCCCAACGATCAAGCTGGTCAATCCGATCAGGTACTGTTGTCGCGGTGGTGAAAGATCTCCCCAGGTTGGAACAAGGATCAATACCGCTGCTCCCGTGGCGAGAGTGAACAACAAAAAACGATCCAGCGCATTCAGGTCTTCACTCGCTGAGATCATCCCAACCACGGTTGCTATCAGCATGAAATGAGGGAGCCATTGCCAATGTGTTTCCGGTTGCAATGGTCCCAGCTTCAGAAGCCAGTACCCTGCAATGATTCCAGCGGAGAAGGCAACCGAAGGTGCGTAACGTCGTCCTACAGTAGATGGCAGCATCCAGCGCAGGTTCCACAAGAGCGCCAATGCAACAACTGCCGGAATTCCGAATCCGTAGCCGATTTCTTCCCAGGTAAAAGGTACGTGCATTATTTTGCGATACTGATTGTCATTTCAACATTCTTGTCAATCTTGTCGATGCCAAAATTCATTCCGAATTGGCTGCGGTCGATGATGAACTTAGCATCAAGAGACAGACCATCTTTGTGGTTCACAGTCGCGGGAAATGAAATTGTTTTTGTCTCTTTGAGAAGTTTGAATTCACCGGTGATTTTCACTTTGCTATCTGCGGTAGATTCAATTTTTGTGGAATTGAAACTGGCTTTGGGATACTGCCGAACACTGAAGAAGTCGGGGCTTTTCAAATGTGCATCAAGCTTAGAGTTGCCGGTTGAGATTGAAGAAGTCTCGATAGTCACTGAGATGCCAGTCAGCTTGCCGTCAGTGACGGTTGCCGTTCCGTTGAGTTCCTGAAATTTCCCTTTTCTCGAATCAGGATCGGGTTTCTTTTCCACAACATGTGAACCGACAAATTCGATCTTGGTGCTTGCAGATGTGAGTTTGACCACTTTCTCAGCTGCTTGCAGGGAACTACAGTAAAATGTGATGCCAGCCAGCATGGCGAGTGACAGTAGCTGACTTTTCGGAATTTGCATTGTGTCGATCCTTCTCAAGTGAATAGAATGTACTGAACCTCTATTTGAGAGCTTCTTGAGTTCATTCCATAATATCAAGTGTACCGTGAACAGTTCACACCACTTGCCCTCCTGCATCTAATTTTTAATTCATTCAACATTTCTCTTTGACATGTGAATGAGTGAATTTTCTTTCACATTAACATCTACGTTCTGCATGAATCAGTTTACCGCAATAGCAACGTACAGTTGTCTTGCCATCTATTTTTTGAGTCATTCTTCGGATCTCTTCGCTTTAGAACCGCAAGCTGCGAAAGACGGTCAGTCACATTATGTGACGAATGTCTTCCCGTTTGTGAATGAATACTGCGTCGCCTGTCATAGTGGAGACGCCCCTGAAGGTGGACTTGATTTCGAACGCTTCGCAGAAGGCTCAAGTATTCAAGAGAAATATGAACTGTGGGAACACGTACAGCGTTTAATTCTAGAACAGCAGATGCCTCCATCCGATGCGGAGCAACCAACGTCTGAGCAAGTCGTTTCTATCCTAGAAGCAATTCAATTGGAATTGAACACCTTTGACTGCGACAGTGAAAAACATCCTGGTCGAGTCACCATTCGCAGGCTGAATAAAGCTGAATACGATAACACGATTAGAGATCTACTCGGGTTGGATTTGAATCTCTCCGAAGATTTTCCAGCGGATGATGTTGGTAACGGATTCGACAACATTGGAGATGTGCTTGCCATTCCTCCAGTGCTTTTAGAAAAGTATCTTTTAGCAGCCCAGACGATTGCTCAGAAAGCAGTGGCGGATCAAGAAATACGGAAGCGAATTGAAGTTCACGTCGCTAAAAATGATGATGAACGTCTTGAAATCGCAATCCGAAACATTCGGGAGTTCGCTGAAAGGGCGTATCGGCGACCACTCACGGAGTATGAAACTCAGCGAATTTCAGGACTCTTGTTGTTTGCCTGGCAGCAAGACTCATCCGTTGAAGAAATCTTAGAAACGATCATCGCTGCCGTATTGACTAACCCAAATTTTCTTTTTCGTGTCGAACAAGATCCTGCTTCAGACGATACCAATGGAATTCGTTCGCTTAACAGTTTTGAGCTGGCGTCTCGGCTGTCCTACTTCTTATGGAGTAGTATGCCGGATGAGGAGTTGTTCAAGCTGGCACGAGCCGGGGATTTGGAGAAGCCTGAAGTTCTCAAGCAGCAGGCTCGTCGAATGCTTGCCGATCCGAAAGCGGTTGCACTCGTCGAAAACTTCGCTGGGCAATGGTTACAGTTACGTGATGTGCCAAAGCTTTCTCCTGATCCGGACAAGTTCCCAAACCTCGACCAGAATTTACAACTGGCGATGCGGCGCGAAACGGAATTGTTCTTTGAGAATGTCGTCAAGAACGATTTGAGTATTCTTGGGTTCTTGAACAGCGATGAAACATTTGTGAACGAACAGCTAGCACTCCATTACGGGATGAGCGACATTCAAGGACCAGACTTTCGAAAAGTGAAACTGTCTGAAGGTCGCCGGGGTATATTGACTCACGCCAGTATCCTCATGCTGACTTCCAATCCGACGCGAACATCACCTGTGAAACGTGGAAAGTGGATTCTCGATAATATCCTGGCTGAACCTCCTCCTCCACCGCCAGCGAATGTCCCTGAATTGGAAGAAGGGGGAGAGACGCTTGGCTCTCTCCGCGAGCAAATGGAACAGCACCGTTCAAACGAATCGTGTGCAGCTTGCCATCGTAAAATGGACGCCTTGGGATTTGGGCTAGAGAACTATGATGCTATTGGTGGTTGGAGAGATCGTGATGGTCGTTTCGAAATTGATGCCTCTGGAGAACTCCCAGGTGGGAAAAAATTCGATGGAGCCGCGGAATTGATGGGGATTCTGGTCGATGAAAAGAAAACAGAATTTACTCGCTGTTTAACCAAAAAAATGCTGACATATGCCCTCGGGCGGGGTTTAGAATCGTATGATCGCTGTGCAGTGAACGAGATAGTTTCGGAACTGGAAGCGAATGACTATCGGTTTTCGACTTTGATTACTGAAATTGTGACGAGTGCTCCCTTTACGCTGCGTGAAAGTAGGAGAGAAGAATGACGAATTCAACATCTGGTATTTCTCGACGGAATGTTCTGCGAGGACTCGGCGTTTCGATGGCGTTGCCGATTCTGGAATCGGTCGCGCCCCGCGCAGCTTTCGCCGCTGCGCCCCCGGTGACTCCGCCTCAACGAATGGCTTTCATCTTCGTTCCGAATGGAGTCGATCTCGCGAATTGGACTCCTACCTCAGATGGTTACGGATATCAGCTCCCGCAAACTTTGACACCGCTCAAGCACTTACAAGATGACTTTCTCGTGGTGAGTGGTTTGACACACGACAAAGGGCGAGCCAATGGCGATGGTCCCGGCGATCATGCTCGTAGTGCCTCGGTGTTTTTAACTGGCGCCCAACCTCGTAAAACGGATGGTGCGAACATTCGCTCCGGAGTTTCTGTCGATCAAGCGGCAGCACAAGCCGCTGGTCATTTGACAAAGCTGAGATCGTTAGAGCTTGGCTGTGAACCAGGACGCAGCGCCGGCAACTGTGACTCCGGTTACAGTTGTGCCTATTCATCGAGTGTCTCTTGGTCTTCAGAATCGTCTCCAGTAGGCAAAGAAACGAATCCGAAACTCGTCTTCGAAAGACTCTTCAGCAACGGTAAGGCAAAAGAGGTCGACAAGAATCGTCTACGACGGGAAGCACTCAGAAAGAGCATCCTCGATTTCGTCGGCGAAGATGCAAAGCGACTGCAGAACACTTTAGGCAAAAACGATCAACAGAAATTAGATGAATACTTAACGGGTGTTCGCGAACTCGAACGTAGAATGGACCACGCTGCGACGAGCGATCCTGTTCAATCGGTCGATTTGGTTTATCCAATCCCAACAGGTATCCCAGGCGATTACGGAGATCACATCCGGCTGATGGCGGATATGATG
>JABJMI010000092.1 GCA_018659505.1 Planctomicrobium sp. | reverse complement strand
CAGATGATACGGATCGAACAGATTTTTACAGATTTCAGATGTGAAGAGATACCAACTTGTGCTTACCGCATGTCACTCTTTCTGAGGAAATTTGTACTATCCGTTTAATCTGTCAAATCTGTGTTCAAACTCCTTGAACGACTAAGTGAGGAATACCACCTATGCAATTCATCCGATTCGTTGGAATTGTTCCATTTGGAGTAGGGCTGACGCTGCTATGCGGATTATGGTTTGGAGGTACTCCCTTTGATCGCGCTCCGTTCTTCTTCAAAATTATGGGCTCGTTTGTAGCGCTTATGTTTCTGTTCGTAGGCAGCGGATTTCTGTTCGCGAAAATGCCTGCTCAGGGTCAATTGCACTCGATGTTAAGCGAATTGAAAAAGCAACAGCAGGGTCATCAACCCGAAGGAATGCCAAGCGATACTGGCTCAGCCGGTTATCAATGCACTGCCTGCGGAGCGACACTCGAAAGCAACGCCGACGTCTCACCGCATGGTGACGTGAAATGCGAACATTGTGGAAGATGGTTTAATATCCACAAGAGTTGAGAGTTAAGAGATTAGAGTTGAGAGTATTGATACTCAAAACGATTTATCGTTTCGCAGCAGCATCAAACCAGCAACTCCGCAATCGGTTCGACCTCTGGTTCCGCTAAACGAATCGGGCGTCCCACGGGGGACATGTTTTGATTCGTGTGATCGATGCCCATGGCTCCCATGATTGTCGCTGTTAATTGATTGACTGCGACAGGGGTGTCTGCGATCTCCATCCCGGAATCGTTAGTCGCTCCGTAGACTTGTCCCCCCTTAATGCCGCCGCCAGCGAGGACGGTACTCCAGGCGTTGGGGAAGTGGTCTCGACCGGTTTGTTCGTTGATGACTGGTGTTCTGCCGAATTCACCCATCCAGACGATTGTTGTTGTTTCTAAGAGTCCTCGGTCGCTGAGGTCTTTCATCAGCATTGCCCAGGCAGGGTCGAGTGTCTCGCACAATGCCTGAACGGCGTCGAAGTTCTCCTGATGCGTATCCCAACCGATTTGGTTTTCTCCGTTCGGTCCACCTAATGCGACTTCCACAAACGGGACGCCTCTCTCAACGAGTCTACGAGCAAGTAGACAACCTTGCCCGAAGCGGTTCTTTCCATAAGCACCACGAATCTCAGCTGGCTCTTCTTCCAGATTGAATGCAGACATCGCACTCGAATTCATCATTTTCACAGCTTGATCATAAGCTGATCGGTGAGACTCTGTTGGCAACCCCGGACGGTTTTCGGTGAAACGGTTTTCTACGAACTTCAGAAGTTCAATTCGGGACTTGGCTTGTTCTTCGCTGACGGTTTCACGCAGACGAATGTTGCTGACTTCGAGCGGTGCTCCGTATTCTGGTTGATCGCCGCCCGGGTTATTGCCGCCGACCATCAATGGGGCTTGCTGAGGACCGAGGAAGCCGGGACCGAATGCCGCAGGGTTTAAGAAGTTATTGGAGAGTACACTCACGTAGTTCGGAACACCGGCACGGTTGGTTTCATATTCATTTGCAATCAGAGAACCCAGTGTCGGATATTGAATCGGTCCCGCAGGTCGATACCCCGTTCGCAAGTGATACGAAGCTCGACCGTGGTCTCCTTCCTTTGTTTTCATTGAGCGGATGATTGCCATCTTGTCCATCAGCTGGGCAACTTGTGGAAGATGTTCTCCAATGTGGATTCCAGGAACAGAAGTTTGAATCGCTTTGAATTCTCCTCCGTTCTCGTGATCTGGCTTCGGATCAAATGTATCAAGCTGACTTGGTCCACCCGGCATCCACAAAAGGATGCACGACTTTGGCTTCTCGATCCTGTCCTGGTTTTGACTCGCTAAGAGGGGGAACCAGCCAGACATTGACGTCGCTGAGAACCCGGCAGCCATCAGTTTAAGAAAATCTCTGCGTTTTGAATTGTGCATGGCGAGACTGGTCAATCAGTAAGAGTCGGTTGGAGATAGAGGCATTTCCTTACCTAAAGAATACGCAAAATCAGGGAATTATGCGAAATCAATTTTTGTTTTTTACAATATGTTCGAAGAATGGAGTCGCAACACCGTGAAAGCATGGATGATGTCATTCTCAGTAATCATCCGATAGCACATTTTTCTATCTCATTCTTTTTTACCACGAAACACACGAATGACACGAAAAGAAGAGGGATTAGTTTTAATTTCAGGGTAGAGAAGTCTTTCGATCTGTCGTGTTTTTCGTCCTTTTCGTGGTTCATTCCTGATCTGTCTTGCAGCGTCAGAGAGTTGATATCCCTGTTTTGTATATCCTGCCAATCATGTTCATCCTGTCTCTTT
>JABJMI010000093.1 GCA_018659505.1 Planctomicrobium sp. | reverse complement strand
GATCCCAGATGGGAGTGTTTCCACCTTCGGTGTCACTCTCTTCAATATCTGTTTTGTCAGGAGGAGAGATAATTCGAATCGGTTCTTCATCCAAACCAACGATGTTGGAAACCAGGCGTTGTCTGTACTCTGGAAGCAGTGCGATCAAGCCGCAAGCTAGAATAAGATGCAGACCAATCGAGAAGAAAAGTGCTTTGGATTGTGTACGTCGGTCGCCCCAGCGTGTTCCGATCATTGTCAGTAGATGAGCTGATGCGAGGATGAACCCTAGAACAACTAAGAGCACCAGCAGAGGTTGAAAGATCGCGACCAGCAAACTCCCGAAGTGCCAAGTCGCTGCCTCAAAATCGATAGTCGAGAGGATCATGAACCATTCTCCTCAATTTTATTTGCAAGTTGAATGACCTTAATTTTGGCTCGCTTACAAATATTGATGACTGTCATCGGATGCTGATAGGGACCAACTTGATCACCACGAATGACCACGGCTTGATCCGCATAGCGAGCTTTCGCTTCTCGGAGGTCGACTTCTAATTCTGCTGGAGTTTTCGGTTCAGACCCAAGATAGATGGAACCATCTTTCGTGACGTTGATCACGATTTCATCGGGAAGAGATGTTAATGGTTGAGCGTCTGAAACTGTTGGCAAGACAATTTCGAATTGGCTTTCGTGCTCCGTGAACTGAGTTCCCACCATGAAGAAGATCACCAGTAGCAACACAATGTCGATCATCGGAGTCAGGTTGAGTGCTGGCTCTTCAACTTCCGATGTTTTCAATGGCATTGGTGCTTACTCCGTTCGACTACTTACGACTCCGTCATATTGGCTGTTTAATTGTATCGACCATCTAAGGTTTTCATCAGGGCAATCTGTCAATCAGGCTTATGTTTCAGAAGGAAAAGTAAATTCAACCTAAACCGATCAAAACGAATGATTCGATTTCTCGACCTATCTTAGCCAATTCACACTTACGATAAAGTGGGCAAGCCAGTTCGAGAAGTATCAAAGAAATGTTAACTATTCGCTGCTGGCAATTCCTGAAGAATTTTCGAGGTTCAAGTTAGTCGACTTCTTATCCCATTGAGGTTGTAGGTACCCTAAGCCGATTAACTCTGTCATCAATTGTTTGATAATTGGACCAGCATCTCCACCGGAACCACCATGTTCAAGGACCACACAAAAAGCGATCCGTGGAGATTCCACCGGAGCGAAACCTGCAAACCAAGCGTGATCAGGTTTCCCATCGACTTCGGCAGTACCTGTTTTGGCTGCGATCGTCATGGATGGAGTCAACGCTGCGATTCCGGTTCCTCTTGGGTGATGGACGACCATTTCCATGCCATGTCGAATGGTGGTTAGGGTTCGTTCGCTTAAGCCTTCAATTTTCTTGAGTGATTGTTCGTCTTCATCCTGATTTTGTGATCGCTCGTAAACAATTCGTGGTTTGACGAGATACCCACCGTTCCCAATTGCAGCCATCATTCTTGTGACTTGCAGTGGAGTCGCGAGCAACGCTCCTTGTCCAATGGCTAATTGTAATTCACTACCAGGATACCATTTTTGATTGCGTTGCTGCATGTTCGGATGAGGGAGAAAACCCGATTCTTCGGATGGTAGATCGATCCCGGTCGGGATTCCGAATCCAAACTTTCTTGACCAATCGACGAGTGAATCTCCACCAATCCGTTGCGATAGGTCATAGAAAAAGACATTGCAAGACTGACAGAGCGCGTCCTCAAGATGAATCTCGCCATGTCCTAATCCGTAGTTTCGAAAGATCTGACAGCGATGACGAGTCGGGGAATTCAAATAACCGCGACATTCTAATACTTCGTCAGGGGTGACCTCTCCTAATTCCAGGGCCGCTGCTGCGGTCACGATTTTGAATACCGAACCGGGGGGTAGCGCCATTCGGCTCGCGCGAGGGAAAAAAGGTTGGTTTGGGTTCTGTTGCAGTTCGTCCAGTTCCGTTTGACTGGGATGCAGCATTGTTTGCAGGGAATAGCGAGGTGCGGCTGCTGCCGTGAGTAAATCCCCGGTCCAGAGATTCATCACCATCACAACACCTCCGACTGGCTGCGAGTCTTTCGTATCATCAATGAGCGCTTCGTCGAGAAGTTTTTCTGCCGTTCGTTGCAAGCGGGAATCAATACTCAGGATCGTGTCGATTCCATCTTGAGGTGGAACAGAAACTTCGCTTGAGATAATTTCACCCCGGCGATTACGCTTTTGGATTCTCTCCCCTGCTCGCCCCGTAAGCCGGTCGTTGTAAAATTGCTCGACGCCACCCTGAGCATTCGATTGAAGATCAGTCCCTTGTTCTTTGCGAAGACCAATGAGATGGGCAGCGACATCTTCGAAAGGGTAAACTCTTGAAGAGAGGCTTCGAACTTCAACTCCTTGATATCGAGTCGGAGCCGATTGAATTGCAGCGACGACACTTAATGGAACATTCTCAACGAGCACGTGCGATTCCAACTCTTCTTTTAGAATGATTGGATCACCGGAAAATCTTCTGGGTGCTGTGGTCAGTTCAGATTGGATTGACGCTGCCATTCCCTGAAGCCCTTCCCGTAGCTTCAGCGGTTTCAGTTCGTTCTTTGCAAGATCTTTCGTTCGCTGACTTTCGACTGCTTTGACCATACGTTCAATTCTGCTTTGCAGCCGCTGGGCATTGCTTTCCAGATCATGAATGGAAGTCCCCGTCAAATCGGCGAGCCGCTGGAAGAGTTGAGATCTATCTTGCTTGAGTTCCTCTTCAATTAGCTGAACTGCTTCTGGATCATCTC
>JABJMI010000095.1 GCA_018659505.1 Planctomicrobium sp. | reverse complement strand
TGAGTGAGCGAAGCGAACCGATGTCCCTTCCCCCACATTAGAAGACCATACTTACCCACAACTGGAGTGTGGGAAAAAGGTTAGGATGAGGGAACAGATTGCGTCTTCAATAACACAGATTATCGAAATGCCACACTCTTGAATCTCACTTCACGAGAGCCAGGTCATTGCATTCGAACAGTTATTATTAGCTAAATTCCAGGCAGCCTTATTGTAACATCACGATTGATTTAAAATTTTTCCTTGAGGAATTGCGGACATGAACAACGTAAAGAGTTTGATTTTAGGATTAGTAGCGACCGGTGGTATGTTGATGGGCTGTAGTGGAGATAAATCTCCAGATCGCCCAGCAACCACCCCCACAACCGGAGTCGTCACCTATAACGGTGATCCAATTGAAGGTGCCACAGTCACATTCAAACCTGGTGCAGAAGGCAAAGCAGCCTTCGGGAAAACGGATGCTGAAGGCAAGTTCGCAATCACCACATTCGAAGGTGGTGACGGTGCGATTCCAGGATCATACACTATCTCAGTGACAAAAATGGAAGAAATTGAATCCAATGCCGTCTCGATGGATGACCCAAATTACGATCCGACAATTGAAGAACCAGAGCCTAAAAATCTTCTCCCTGAAAAATACGCAGACGCTACCAAGTCTGGACTGACAGCCACCGTCGGAGCAGAAGCAGGCGACGTCAAGTTAGAATTGGCCGACTGAGCCTTTCTATTTTACGTCTCAACAGCTCTATCTCAGGCGATAGCGTTTTAACTTGTAAAAACCTACATCGCGAATAAGAGAAGCATTGGCTTTGCTCGAACATCGAAGCCAACGTGTAATCAAATGAAAAAAGCCACCGACAGCTTCCATCGGTGGCTTTTTTCATTTTCCGTTAGTCGTTGAGAACAACTTAATGCAGACGACTCGTCAGATACGCCGGGGGCCACTGTTGAGAAAGGCTGATTTCGGGTGCCACTGGCTCTACCAGTGTTTTTGAGAGACGATCTGCTCACAACAACTATTCAATTAAAGTAAGAGGTCAACATCTCATTTCTTAATTCAATGACGCCCCATCAAAGCTATCTCTGAATCAAGAGCACATCGCTGCGGATGTCACCGGGTGGACTACGCTTGCGACTTCAACCGGTCTCGCCTGGGCAGACTTCAAGGCCGATAATGCGAATGCGAAGTTGACCGCGTGGACCGCAAAAAAGTCGAACGCTCAGACTGAATGAAATGCTGTCGCGACTGCGGAACACGCTCATCAATGACGTCGATTGTAGATATTAAGGTGAAAATTGGTCGTGAGTGAGAATGACCAACGCTTTCTGGTATGATGTCCCTCGATAAATAACCATCGTGTTGTGCAAAAAAGAAATCCATCATGCCCATCCATCTTACCACTTTGACTCGTCGGCGATTCCTGCAAATAACTGGCACGAGTGTTCTGTTGTGCGGAAGTCGGACCTCTAACGCTGAGACAACTGATGTTGAGTCCGATCTGGTTTACCTGCTGAATGACACGCATATCGGAGAGAAGCACCCGGAGGACTCTGCGGTACCGAGTCATTTGCGCCAGGTTGTTACGAAATTAGTGAATAGCCCCAACAAGCCAGCGTGTGTCCTGATCAACGGTGACTTAGCTCTCAAAGATGGTCAGGCTGGAGACTATCAGCATTTTGCCAAGATCATTCGCCCACTTCAGGACTCCCACATCGAAACACATCTGACTCTAGGAAATCATGACAACCGTGAAGCATTCTATGAAGTTTTAAAAGAGCAGCGACCAACTGATCCACCAATCGAATCACGGCACATTGCGGTTGTGGAAACCAAACATGCCAACTTCTTCCTTCTCGATTCCTTACAAAAGACGATGGTGACGCAGGGAACGATTGGCGGACAGCAACTTAAGTGGCTTGCGTCTGCATTGGATCGCTTTCAGACAAAGCCTGCGATTATCGTTGCTCATCACAATCCACGACTCGGTGGCGATCCTTTGCATTTTCCAGGAGGTCTGATTGACTCGCGTGAGTTATGGAAGGTCATCAGTTCGCGAAAATGGGTCAAAGCCTACATCCATGGGCACATCCATGATCGTACTTATGCACAGCATGAAGGCATCCACATTCTGAACACGCCAGCAACTTCTTATGTTGCCGATGCGATGAAATCTACAACGGGTTGGACGACTGCGAAACTGACTGCCAGTGGTGTCACTCTAACAACGCACACCTCCGACTCAGAGCATCCGTGGAACGGTGAAACAAAAACTTTAACTTGGCGATCTGCATGAAAACTTTGACCAAGCTCCCGCTACTGTTGTTGGCGTTGCTGCTACCCGAATCTGCGATTCTCTCGGCTGAACCGATTCAACTACGAGTATTAAGCTATAACATTCATCATGGCGCAGGTGTCGACCGAAAGCTCGACCTGGAACGAATCGCAAAGGTGATTCTTTCTGTGAAGCCCGACCTCGTCGCTTTGCAGGAAGTCGACCGGAACGTAAAACGGAGTCGCACCGTCGACCAACCAGCCGAGTTGGGACGACTGACAATAATGAACGTCGCCTTTGGTGAGAATATCGAGCTTCAAGGTGGTCACAATGGCAACGCCATTCTCTCTCGGTTTCCCATCGAGAGATTTAAGAATCACTTACTCCCGAATGTAGACGATGGAGAACAGCGAGGAGTTCTCGTCGCTGACATTGATTATCCAAAACTTGATTCACAGATCCGATTGCTGTCGACACATTTTGATCATCGACCGAATGATCGTGAACGAGTTCAGTCCGCCGAGCATATCAATGAACTGGTCCTGAAAAGTAAACGTCCAACACTATTGATGGGAGACTTAAACGATGTCATCAGTAGTGACACTTTGAACAAGTTGGACGAAGTCTGGAAACGGACTAACGACAAACCGATGCCGACAATTCCGGTGAACATTCCGTCTCGACAAATCGACTTCATTCTTTATCAACCTGTCGAGCAATGGAAAGTTATTGAAACCCGCGTGCTTGATGAAGATGTTGCTTCGGACCATCGTGCCATCTTCTCGGTTCTGGAATTGCATCCTGCTCAAGAATAGGTTTTTTAAGGTGACTGTTTATTGGCATACCCGATGTATGATTGCGTCGGAGAAAAAACTCAATGGGAATTAATTCTATGCCGGAACCAGCGACGGAAGTTGAGAGCCTTGGCTGATGCCAATCTGAACCGCAGCGGGAGGAAATCGACTGAACGTGCGACCGAGTAGAGTGCATTTCATCAGTCGTCCGAGTCGTTGATAACCTAATCGATCACAACTTTTCAGCGACGCAAAGTTGGTCCAGTCCACTGTCGAGATGATCGCTTCCACGCCTTCCTCGTTTAGGGATTTCAAGGCAAGTTGCATCCCCTTTGCATGGAGGCGTTGACCTCGAAAGTCGGGATGTGTGAAACCTTTGTGCATATAGACCAGATTCTGGGGTAGCTGCATTCCGGTTTGAAAGAAGTATTCCGGTTTAACCTGATGCAAAGTGTACCAACCATAAGCTGCGAGCCGTCCTTGCGACATAATCCCGAAGCAACGGTTATTGCTTTTCACACCTTCCGCAAATTCAAGAGTCAGGTCGTTGCTGGGATCCTGTGAGAATTCGCAAACTTCCTCTGGTGTCATCCAACGTGCTTCAAATCCATCAAGCAGCGGACCGCTATCGCTGATCTGATTCACCGGCAATGTGACCAGATGTTCGACAACAACATCACAAGTGACTCGTCCCAGTTTGTTGAGCAGATAAACTCCACTTGCTTTGAGTCCGTAGGACTTCGTAATTTTCAGTACTGTTTTCAAGGGATTTCCCATTAAGTTTCTCGTTTTTTTGAATTGATTGTCT
>JABJMI010000096.1 GCA_018659505.1 Planctomicrobium sp. | reverse complement strand
GAAATAGAATATTTCCCTAATTGTTTTTGTGTGAAACATCAGGGTTTAACGATACTTGGAATGACTTGAGACTTTCGATAAATCGAATTCTCCAGATTGGCACAGTGAATGCTTTGTCAACGGCAGACACTTCGGACAGCTCGGCGCATCGTGGCTGACTGACTTAAGAATCCATGCAGTGAGGAGAATGAAATGGCTGTTGCGACACAAACACAAACTAAGTCACTACTACCTAAAGATCTTGTCAGTAAGGTCCGGACTTCACTGGGACGACTGAGTTACCATCAATTGAATGATGTGATCTGTTCTGTGGATGTAGATAATCATATTACGCTAACAGGGCACCTGAAGTCCTATTACCTCAAACAGATCGCGCAGACAATTGCGGTCAAAGTTCCAGGAGTTGAGCAAGTCACGAACGATATTCTTGTCATGGAATAACAACAAACGACTTCTCTATATGCACACAACTCCAGATTATAAAAATGAACAGGAGGGCGTGGAGAGAACAGAGAAATCATTTGAGCGAATGCCTTGTCGGTAAGGATGGCGACTTTTAGTAACTCCTCAGCGATCAGAAGTCATTCAATTCTCCGATAAACTTGAATTGTCGAAATACCATCCTGTAGATCGTGTTCATTCAAAAAGAAGTGAGACAGGATGAACATGATTGACAGGATAAATTCTCAGAGGCACTCCCGTTTCGAACCCGCTGCAACACATTGTTCATTCACCACAAAAGGAACGAAAACACGAAATCTAAAAAGGATTTAGGGTTTTTACGTTTTGAGTTTGGCTCGCAGAAGCCGATGTTCACTTCGCACTGATTTTTGGGTCGTTCGTTTGTTACGTGGATCAGATAAGATTTGAAGATGCACTATTGGCAGTCAGCTTCGGGTACAGGTGACGGTATCAAAACCATCCTGTTGATCATGTCAATCCTGTCTGATTTTTTATATGAGTGCGGGTCAGATTAACAAGAAAAGGTCGAATCGAAGCCGATTACTATCGCTAGTATGACTTCATTCTGCTGATGTGTTGCTACTTTTCTATTTACGTTCCTGGTTAATAATACTCAGAGACAATTCAAAAAAAATCTCTGCTTTCTCTGCTTCCTCCTGTTCAATCTTTTTCAGTGAACGTTTACAGATCATTGACTTAAAGCAGAGAGCTTCAATCTTTTCTCAAGCCTCGATTCTCCGTCGAGATCGCGAATTTGAATTTTCAATTCAATCTCGGGTTGTGACCAATCGATGAGGATGACTCCGTAGTTTTGCAAGTGATACGTTGTCTCACTCACTCGGAAATCATTTTCGGTTGGCGTCCCTCTTGGATGGACCTGATTGAAACTGCTGGAAGTAAATTCATACAGCGGATAGCTCAGAGCTTCTTCTGTCATTGAGTACTCAGACCAGTGTCGATCGCCGCTAATGATGAAAAGACCATTGGCTTTTGTTTCACGAATGAGCTTGAAGAGGCGTTCTCTCTCGGCAGGCAGGTTCGACCAGGTTTCTTGACCTGCATCGCTCGCAAGACATTGAATGCTGGAAGCGACGATTCTAATTTCCGCTGGCTTCAAAAGTTCTGCTTTCAGCCATTTCCATTGTTCCTCACCCAACATCGTTTTAGATGCGTCATCGTCAGGAGCATACGGTCCACCGGTTCTTCTGGCGTTTCCTTTCTTTAGTGGAGAGCGAAAGTAGCGGGTGTCGAGTAAGAGCAACTGTACTCGTTTCCCCTTTGGTCCCAGAATGATTGAATCATAAGTTCCTGCGCGAGATCGTCGGGGAGAGTCTTTGGAAACATTCCAGAAATCCAGGAATTCTACCTGCGAAAGAACCTTCTGCGGATAGTTCGTTCCGCCGTCATTCACTCCGTAATCGTGGTCATCCCAAACTGCATAGGCGGGAGCACTTTTCAGTAGTTTCTGGAAATCTTTGTTGTCCGCTAATAGCTGATACTTCTTGCGCATAACCTGCATGTCTTCAGTATCTGCGTAGATATTATCCCCGAGAAAGATCATTACGTCAGCTTGCTCACTCGCCATTTGAGACAGGATCGGCATCGGAAATCCTTCTTTGATACAAGACCCAAACAAGATCTTTTGCAGCGATTCCTCTGCAACCGCATGAGTCTGTAATAAAGAAAGAGAGAGACCGATCAACACAATGACAGCGCGTAGCATGATTTTGACTCATAGCTATAAAGGAGAAGAAAAGAATCAGCTAAGATTCCCACACCAAGCACCAGTAAAGCATCCGGAAGGTTCAGTCGTCAACGCAGCACAAAGAGTTGCTTAGTCATCTTCGCTTGCGAAACGAGGAAATTCGCTGCTTTCGATACCGGCGAATTGTTGGCTCGATGGTTGTCCCG
>JABJMI010000097.1 GCA_018659505.1 Planctomicrobium sp. | reverse complement strand
TGACCAGTGTTCACCATAATGCGGTGAAGCGAGTAGCTTGTCGATCAGTTGCTCGTAAGCATCAGGAGATTCGTTATTCACGAATTCATCCACCTGCTCCGGGGTCGGAGGGAGACCGGTCAAGTTGTAATAGACTCGGCGAACCAACACATGCTTATCCGCTGGCGGATTTGGTGAGAGCCCTTCTTCCTGAAGTTGATGGAGGACAAACGCATCAAGCGGATTCTGTTGCCAATCTTTGTTTTTCACATCTGGAGTTACTGGTCGCTGAAGTGGACGGAAAGACCAATGATTACGATTCTCGTCGTTGACCTCGGGAGGACCATGTTCTTCCTTAATTTCAATGACGTCAGTCCGTTTGGGCATGGGAGCGCCCATTTTGATCCACTTAGCAACGCTGTCGATTTGCTCCTGTGGAAGTTTACCTGATGGGGGCATCTCGTAGCTCTCGTAGTTGAGAGCATCAATGATGATGCTGAAGTCGTTATCTTCCAGGTCGACAGCGGGTCCGCTTTCTCCACCTTTCAAAACGGAGTCGCGCGTATAAAGGCTCAATCCCCCCTTCGCTTTGCCGTTGCCATGACACTTGAAGCAGTTCTTCACAAAGATTGGTTCAACAGTCTCTTTGTAGAACTGAATACCTGCCTCATCCTGTGCGATTAAGGAAAGCGGAGTCACTGTCGAACAAAGTGCAAATACCAAAGATGCGGTAATATATATACGGGACATAGATATTTTTATTTCAACAAGTAGAAACTAAAGTTATTCACGGATCGGCAGTGATATCGATTGAGATATATTGCCATGCTTAAACATGTCCCAATATTGTTACATGCGAAGAGTCTTTTCGGCAATCGTGATTCTCTTGAAGAGCCTTGAATTACGTGAAACTGCACAAAATTTGACATCGACAGATATGACCATTGAGAAATCACTGCACGAGATCTGAGATGACTAAGAAGCTAAATTGGCTATGTTGTTGAATTCAAAAAAGAAAAGAAATTAAACGCGGAGGAGAATTTCTGAAGAGTTCATTTCTGCTTCAGTAGCAACTCAAGATTCACAATTCGGCGATTTCAAACTGCATGTGCGGTTTTGAACCTTTTTGAACTGTCTGCATTGGTCGCTGCTTCCATGCAGTGAAGAGTTCTTCTGCTCTCTGGGGATTGATTCCACTTTCATGAACGTGCAAGAGATACCTCAACCGCAGTGGCTCTAAACGTGTTGTCAACAATGCTGAATCACGACAGGCGGATGCCCCCATCCAACCATCTTCGCGGACGTGCCACTTCGCTGGGAAATTTGGATTCGCAGGGTGATCGAAATATGTGATTCCATTGGTGACTGAGACGGTTTCTCCCTGAGCGTCCACTGTTAAGATTGGACCAGAATAGTCCATCCAGCGGTTCTCTATTCCGAACAGGTTTTTCTCTCCGACTTCACCAGATGCTCCGGTGATTGTTCCTTCACCAAAATGTCCAGAAAGACTCTTCGCAACACGAACAGCCAGAAATCCAAAGTTCGACTGTTCGAACTCGAGTTCGGCAGACTTCGGTCGGAAAGTCGATTGCAGGTCAAGTGTCCACTCCCCATCTTCGAGAGGTCGCAAGGTCGCGATCACTTCCTGTTCAAGTAATGGTTGTGGATCGTGTCCATCATGCCAGTCGAGTTGAACCGCCATTGCGCATTCTTCCTCTCCGTCGCGGTATTCAAACCACATTTTCTGTCGAATGAAAGCGTCGTTGCCGTCGCCCCAGAAATTTATTCCTAGAACCTTATGATGAGCAAACCAAACCGAGCGATGATGATCGTGATTCGATGCATCCGGATGCCCCATGCGAGTGAGTGTCTCTCCGCTAGGACCATTGAATGGAAAGAAAAACGGACGAGGATATTCACTCCCATAGTGCCAGCGAGTGACCTCGCCCCCATCGACGCGAAAACTGACCTGATGCCCAGGAAGAGGAATCACTTCACAGCGAGGTTGTTGTGGCATTATTTGAAGACTCTTTGCTAGTGAAAAACTTCAGAGAAATGAATTCATTATAACCAATCTTCAAAGAAATAGACCAGAATCGTTAACACACAGGGGCAAGAGAAGAGGATACACAGAACAGGCATCACATTTAGACGAAGGCGGTTCTGACCAGAAATTGAATTCGTGGCAATTGCACCAAATGCAAACACGCAAGACAGAAACAGCGACACAAATATCGCGGCAAATGGTATTACGTAGAGAAACCAAGTGTAGGGGTTCCACATCATCAGGATGCTGAGGCAGCATCCCCAAGAGAAGATAAGATTGCCTACGCAAATTCGTCGAATAGCCAAATTCAATCGAGCGTAATCAACTGGTTCTGTGGCTTTCATGTCGCTCACATATCAATATCGGGGGACGCTCTCATCGATCTCTTGAGACCAGACGTCGATGCCGCCAGCCATGTTTTGGACTTTCGTGAACTCTTGACCGCGTAGCCATTGTGTGACTCGCATACTGCGACCGCCGTGATGGCAATGAACGATGGTGTGCTGGTCCTGGTGTTCTTTTAATTCTTCGACTCGATCTTGCATTTGACTCATCGGAATGAGTGTCGTGCCGGGAATCTTTGCGGTTTCGTATTCATCTTCTTCCCGGCAATCGATGAACAGAAACTCCGCTCCAGAATCCTGAAGCGACTTCACATGATGAACATCAACTTCAATTGGGAAGTTTTGGCTTTCAGTAGACATCGTTTAGGTGGTCCATTCTTCGAATAATGATTGGTGTTCTTTGTGATCGTACGCTGGAAAGGTACTCGATTGTAAATCGCATTTA
>JABJMI010000098.1 GCA_018659505.1 Planctomicrobium sp. | reverse complement strand
TGCCGACAAAGAATTAATGGCACCCGGCGATCGCCCAATTGAGATCGTCGACGGAGGTAAGGTGCGACAAGAATTGTTGGCTTAATCCGCCGACTGATTCCTCCTCCTTCCTGCCTTAAAATATTCCCGCATGCGTGAACAACTTGGGTCGAAGCAGCCGATGTGGTGGTTTGCTTCGGCCCGTCCGTTCAAATGGAGTTTGCTATGACCCGGATGACTCAAACGATCTGCTTTGTTGGCTTGATCGCTCTCACAGTTTCGAGTGTTTTGCTTGAAGCTGCCGACCCTCGCCTGACATTAATTCGTCCGCGAGGAGGGCAGCGTGGCACCGAAGTGGAATTGCTGCTCAGCGGTAATCGACTCGAAGATGCCGAGCAGATTCTGTTTCACTCAGAGGGTTTTGAGCAAGTTAGCATCGAACCTGTCAACGCGAACTCATTCAAGGCCAAGGTGAAAATTGCCCCCGAAGTCAGACTCGGCGAGCATGTGATGGCGGTCCGCACGAAAAGTGGGATTTCCGATTACCACACATTTTGGGTCGGCCCCTATCCTTCTGCTGCCGAAAAGGAACCCAACTCGAGTTTCGAACAACCACAAGAAGTCGAACTCACCAATCAGACGATGGAAGGTCGAATAGACAATGAAGACGTCGATTACTTCCGCGTCACCGCGAAGAAGGGTCAACGAATTAGCGTCGAAGTCGAAGGGTTACGTCTGGGGAACACTCTCTTTGATCCTTACTGTGCGATTCTCGACAAAGACCGCTTCGAGTTAGCAGCGTGCGATGATACGCCGTTGCTGTATCAAGATTGTATGGCAAGTATTGTGGCTCCCGAAGATGGCGCTTATATCATTGAAGTGCGCGATTCTTCCTATCGGGGTAACGGAGCTTCCTATTATCGTGCGCATCTCGGGACATTCCCACGCCCCACGGCCGTTTATCCGGCTGGTGGTCAACTTGGGCAAGAAGTTGATGTCACTTATTTAGGAATGCCTGCAGCCGAACTCAAAGCAAAAGTGAAGCTTCCGGCAGCCGAGAATAAAGATTTCGGAGTGCTGGCTGAAGATGCTGGTGGGCTTTCGGCTTCTCCTAATACCTTTCGTTTGTTTCCGCACGGAAATGTCTTGGAAGTTGAGCCCAATGAAGATCGCATCAAGGCAACTCCCGCCACAATGCCAAATGCGTTCAATGGAATCATTCAAGCTGATGGCGATGTCGACTTTTTCAAGTTCACTGCCAAGAAGGATGAGACGTGGGAAATTCACTGCCACGCCCGATCACTGCGGTCTCCGCTTGATCCCGTCATGAATCTCTACGATGCCAACGGGAAAGGTCTCACCGGAAACGATGATGCCAACCGTTCGCCCGATAGTTACTTTCGTTACAAATTTCCAGCGGACGGTGAATACTCGATTCGGGTAACGGATCATCTGAAGCGTGGCGGTGCTGATTTTGTTTATCGCATCGAATTCACACCGACGACTCCCAGCATCGATCTGGGGATTCCTCGTGTGTCTCGCTACGGTCAAGAACGTCAGACCATTTATGTGCCACGCGGAAATCGTATCGCGACTCGCATGACAATAGGTCGTCAAAACTTTGGCGGCGATGTCATCCTGAGCGGTGAAGGTTTGCCGGAAGGCATGAAGATGCAGGCTTTACAGGTGCCTGCCAACATGTCGACTTGGCCGGTTTTGTTTGAAGCGGCCGCCGATGCTCCTCTGGGAGGCAAGCTGTTGGACTTCACTTGCAAGCCAGCCGATGAAAAGCAAACCGTGACTGGTCACTTCAAAAATTTTGCGGACATGGTTCGCTATCAGAATGCCCAGATTCTCTGGGGGCGCCCCGTTGGTCAACTTGCAATTGCCGTGATTGAAGAATCTCCGTTTTCACTGGAGATCGTGCAACCAAAAGTTCCCATCGTGCAAAATGGATCGATGGATTTGAAAATCACCGCACAACGAGCGGAAGGTTTTACAAAAGCGATTCGTGTGGAGTTTCCATTCCGTTCCCCTGGCATCGGGACTCGGAGTTACATCGATATTCCTGAAGGAAAGAGTGAAGTAATTTATTCGCTCAACGCCAACTCAAATGCGGCGGTGGGGAATTGGCCCGTCTTCGCACTTGGTTATGCTGATGCTGGAAAGGGAACCGTCATGGTGTCCTCTCAAATGGCAACTCTTGAAGTGGTACCTCCGTTCGTTCAATTGGCACTTGAAAGAGCCTCAACTGAACAAGGGAAACCTGCTGACATTATCTGCAAAGTGACAACCAGCACACCTTATGAAGGTGAGGCGACTGTGAAACTTGTCGGCCTTCCGCACAAAGCTGAAGCCGTCGAGATGAAGCTCAATAAAGAAACTGCGGAACTGATCTTTAAGGTCAGTACCGCCGTAGAGAGCCCGGTCGGAAAACACAAGAATATCTTCTGCCAATTAGTGGTGACTCAAAATGGTGAGCCCATAGCTCATCGT
>JABJMI010000099.1 GCA_018659505.1 Planctomicrobium sp. | reverse complement strand
CTTGAATCGCAAAATCGATGAGACCTTGAACTCCGTTCTCTGTTGTCGCCTTGACGAAGCCGACGTTTTCCTCGGTCGAACCTATCAGCAGATGACCATCTTCACGAGGAACAAGGTAACGAGGACCATCTTCAATAATATGCGTGATGTGCGGATTAGGAAGTTTCATGAGGACAATCTGTCCACGGATGGGGATGATTTCGATCTGAAGACTGAAAGCCTTCAAGAGATCATTCGTCCACGCTCCAGTCGAGATCACGAATGAATCAGCGTGGATTTTACGATTCTCCAGAACGACAGATTTCACATTGTCTCCAGAAGTTTCGAATTGACGAACCGCTTGATTCTCAATGAAATTGACTCCGTAAGAAAAGCACGCTTCTTTCAAGGCTTTGAGATGTCTTGGATTGCGAACCTGAGACATCGTTGGCAGGCGAAAAGCCGACGTGATTTCAGGACTGATCGCCTGTTCCTGAATTCCTTGGTTATCTAATTGGGCAGTTGGCGCACCTGCTTGGTTCCAAAGTTCGGCGTCTTTGCTGAGGTGTTCAGGGTTCTCCAAAGAGATTTGAATTGCTCCGCAGTTGCGGTAGCCATTATCGATGCCCGTATGAGAGAGAAGTTCCTGAGAGAGTTCTGGCCACTTCGCTGCGCTTTGTTTGGTGATGGTTTTGAGGCTTTTCGGACCATCTCGTAGCACGGGAGGTAACATCCCGGCACCAGCCCATGAGGCTTCTTGACCAATTTGTCGCTGATCGATGACAGTGACCGAGATTCCCTGCTTGGCTAACAGATATGCTGAGGTCAGCCCGATTACTCCTCCACCGACGACAACTGTCTCAGACATTCCGTGAAACCAATTTCATCTCTACGCAGGTGTGAGGGTCCGCACAGCGGACCCTACATTTGTGGTTGTGACTCATGCAACTCATTGAAATCTTAACTTCTCAAGCTGCTAACGTAGGCACGAGCGATTTGTTGAATGTCGCTTCCGTAAACACGTTGGAAAGCTTGGTTCGTCGATTGTCCCTGTTGAAGTTGACCCACGAACTGAGCGAATTTTGGAGCGCCTTGAGAATCGATCAGGAAACGGACGAGTGTGTACCCGACTGCGCCGATCGTGCCGGGTGAAAATGTCCCATCGTCGAAAATGTCATCTGGTCTCTGAACTGTTGGGACGAGACTCCCAGCGACTTGTTTCAACTCGGCAATACGTTTTGCATCTTCACGTGGATTCGTCGCCAGCATCAAGCCTGTCCCAGAGACGACCCAACTCGGTAGTACAGAGCCATTCTTCTGTAAATACGCTCCCGCTAAGTGTTCGGTCAGGTTCTTCTTGGTTGTCAATTCCTCATCTGATGAGTCACCGACATCCTGAATGACGATATAGGCATCTTCGTAGTTGGCGGTGACTTTTGAATGCCCCTTCATTTTAGGGTCTGCTCTGCGGGACTCGACAACCTGGTTGAACTCGTCGTAGCTGAAACGATCCTTCATTACCAGAACTCCAAGACGACCACGCCAAGGCGAACCAGTTCCACCGAACAGTTTCTGAATTTCAGCGAGTTGCTCATCTGCCCAGCCACTCACTTCTTTCAATCGAGCCTCATCGACATTACCAACTGCTAGGAAATGTTCAGATTCAAAAATATTTTGTGGATCATTGGGGACAGATTTTTTCAGTTGACTCAATGTTCGTTCTTTGCGATGCGCCAACATTTCTTCGTTTGTTTTCTTGCGGAACATCTCAGCTGCCAGATCCGCAGGTGATTGGACGTAAGTATTAATGTTAGTGCGTGGGTCTGAGCCATCGAAGGTGTTCCCTTCTTTGAACCATTGCTTCATGTCCTCGTAATTCTTACGAGTGATCCTTGCTTGACCTTGAGGCATTCTTGGAAGTTCCAAACCGCCGACCAATCTGAAGAATCGACTGTTTTCCATATCACCTGGAAGGATCACCAATCCGGTATCGCCACCTTTCATGAGGTCGTAAAATGTTTCAACCGAAAGACCACCTGATTTATTTCCTGAGTTATGGCAATTCAAACACAAATTTGACATCCACGGAGCCATGTTTCGAGTGAACGAAACAGTCTCAGTCCCCTTGGGCTTGGGGATTTCAATCTGCATTGTTTTCTTTTCATATTCAAAAATCAGATCGCTGAGAGTAATGTTGGGGTTGGCTTTTTCGAGATTCGCTCCTTGATTGATCCAATTCCCGACAGTTTGAATTTCCTCTGTTGAGAGCGGTTCGCCTCGCTGAGGCATGCGACCTTGGTTTTCTGGAGCGGTCAGGCGTGCAATTAAGAGACTTCGGCCAGCATTGCCGGGAGCGAGTAAGGGACCGGTTCTTCCACCACGTCTCCAACCGGCGAGAGTATCAAGCCGAAGACCTGCACGCGGATTTGTTGCTCCATGGCATCCGAGGCATTTGCTGTCGATGAGTGGAGCGACATCTTCTAAAAAATTCACTTTCCCAGCATCAGCAGGAGTGTTGCCCATGGCTTTGCTGAGAGTTGCCTGATGTCTTTCTAGGTCCCTCACTAGAGTTATTAATGCACGGTCATCTCTTTCAATTTCGGCAGCCTCCACGATTTTTTCAATTGCTGCCTCAGACTCTTCAATAATCTTTTG
>JABJMI010000315.1 GCA_018659505.1 Planctomicrobium sp. | reverse complement strand
CTGTCGTGCAGGAGCCAGCCAAGCCGACTTGAGAGGCGAATGCGTTGTGTTTTCCGATTTGACAGTTGTGGGCAATCATCACTTGATTGTCGAGCTTGGTTCCCTGACCAATGACTGTCGCTCCAATCATACCGCGATCAACCGTCGCTGCGGCTCCGATCTCGACATCATCCTCTAGTCGAACTGTTCCTGTATGAGGAATTTTGACAAATGCTCCATCGACAAAACGATACCCGAATCCATCGGCACCGATGACGGCATTCGCATGAATGATCACTCGCTGACCGACTTGTACATTGCGATACAACACGGCGTTGGCATAGACGATACAGTCATCGCCGAGAACAGAGTCATCTTGAATGACCGCTCCGGGACCGATTTCACAATTCTTGCCCAATTGGACATTTTTGCCGATGTAAGCATTTGGAAAGACTTGGCAACCTTCGCCGAGAGTCGCTGTTTCGTCAACGATTGCTCTCTCAGAGATGCCAATCGACGGCTCTTCAGGTAAAGGGCGAAACTTCAACATGACTTCAATGAACGCTGCCTGAGGCTCGTCCACAGTAATGAAACTTACTTGGCTACCGAGCTTCTGAGCGCGATCTGCGAGTTCTTCAGTCGTCAGCACTGCACCTGCTGCGGATGCGAGCATTGACTTAAGTTGTTTCTTAGAATCAAGATACGATATGTGTTCAGCAGTCGCAGATTCGAGAGGAGCGACATCAATCACCGACAATTGAGAGTTTCCTCTCAATTGCCCGCCAAGTTGTTCTGCAAATTGGTTAATTGTGAACGACATCATCCTGCGTCCCTGCGGAGTCTGGCAATCTATAACATGAATTTCAGTTCCAAGTCCTTCTACACCAATCAGAATTTTGTGGCAAGATGAATTTTTTGTGAGTTCGCAACCGGCTCAATACCGCTCAATGAGACCTATAAAACTCTTCAATCTGATTTAATTTGGAACCAATAGAATTCGCTGATCCATTCGCGAAATAGAAATACTGGAGTTAAACTGAGATCAGCACAATACAACTCAATTGGAAAACCTCGGGACAAAATTGATGATACACCGACAGTTGTTCACCGTTCTCTGTTTACTTTCAATACCACCATTTCTTGCAGCTGATGACTCAATTGATCGTCCCAATATTATCCTGATGATGGCAGACGATATGGGGCTTGGAGATACAAGCGCCTATCAAGATTTCACAGGCAACAGCGATCACGACCAAGTCTCGACTCCGAACATGGAACGTCTCGCGCGGATGGGAGTTCGGTTCACTGATGCCCATACGCCGTCCTCTCGCTGTTCTCCAACGAGATATGCTTTACTGACAGGACGCTATCCCTGGCGAAATCGCTTAAAGTACTGGGTGCTGTTCGGTTCTCAAGGTGATCCGATGATTGAACGTGATCGACCGACAATCGCAACGATGCTGAAGACGCGTGGCTATCAGACAGCGATGGTTGGCAAATGGCATGTTGGTTTGAGGTATCGTCGTGCCGATGGCTCGCCAGCTGCGGGATTTCTGGATGCGGATCTTTCGAAGCCGATGTTCGATACGCCTCTCGATCATGGCTTCGATTTCTGTTGGTTTACTTCACGGTCCCACGGAACATCGGGACCACAACCAGGAACTCGCAAAAACAATCCGAAACAAAACACCGGTCCCGGTCATATTGACGGTCGAATTATTGTTGGTTCGACAAACGAGGGGCGAAAACTTGTCGACGACGGTGAGCATGCTTATGTCCTCGAAAACCTTGGCAAGCGGCACTCTGATAATGCGATTCATTTCTTGGACGAACATCTTATAGCGGCAGAAACGAAGTCTTCTCCTTTCTTCCTCTATTACCCCAGCAATTCGAATCATACTCCGCATACTCCCTCTCATGATATTGACGGCGTCCCTGTACAAGGAGCTTCAAAGAATGTTGCGGGTGACCCTATGGATCGCCGCAGCGACTATATCTACGAGAACGATGTCGCTCTCGGAAGACTCATCGATTACCTGGAAGAGCATAACGATCCACGCAATCCGGGACGTAAGCTCATCGAAACCACCATGGTCCTCTTTACAAGCGACAACGGAGCTGAAAAGAATCACCCGACCGCGACAGGACCGTTTCGCAGTAATAAAGGTTCCTGTTACGAAGGTGGTCATCGTGTGCCGTTTATTGTCGCAT
>JABJMI010000262.1 GCA_018659505.1 Planctomicrobium sp. | reverse complement strand
TTGCAGAATTGGACGACCTGATTCGCTTCCGACTGCCATGCCGACTTCGTTGTATTCCCAGCTTTCAGCAGGACCACCGATGACAACCTCGCCAGTCTCTGGATAGACGAAGACGTATTCGATTTGAGAAATCCCAGCCAGCATTTTCATTGATTCAATGATTGGCTTGCCAGCAGCAATTCTCTCAGCGACTGCTTTTTCAAGACGTGTGAGCGAGATAAGTCGCAGATTTGCAACCTGTGCCATATTCTGATTGAGATCAGCTTTGCGGGCTCTGACACCTAAAGCTGACAACGCACCGTTGGCATCTTTACGTGAAGACATGGCAAGTACACCATGTGGATCAACACGAACACCACTCTCGAACTCGGAGATGTCTCCACCGTCTTGATCGATTTCTTGCCAAGGACCGGATGTTTGAGTTTGGATCAACTCGATCAAGGCGGTGAAATCTGCACCAGACCCACCTTGCAGTGATTCTCGCCTTGCCTGCTCAACTGAGGCTGTTTCGCGAGTTGCGGCGGAGTTGCCTGCGGCAAATTCACCGGCAGCAAAGAACCCAACTGCATCATCCTGAGCAGAACTTGAAGTAGTGATGACAACTGACAGCGAGAAAACTCCCGCACAAAGTAGTGCCGTATGCCAACGTCGATTCATCTTAATAAACTTCATTGTGTCATCACTCCAACGGACTGAATGTGGTGAGAAGTGTGGTATTTGTAACGACTACCACTAATAAATTATTCAGTACACCACTTTACTATGTTTACCAGTTACAACAGAATCGTTGAACTGAGGGATTCTCTGCAAATTTCTATAGAAAACCATTGTCTAGCATCGTCTTATGAGCGTCTGACGTCAAGAACTTTTGGAAAAAGTGTCCATTCGTGACTGATCTTATGAAGAGACAGCAAAAGAATGAGAACAGTCGCTACAATTCCAAAATCAAAAAATCAATTGCAACGGTTAAGCTATTTGTAATGGTTTAGCAGCACACTTCATTGTGTGCTGCCCTATGCGTCATCAAAAAACGGAATTTCAACAATGGGGCGTCAAGCCTTTTGCTATCTGAAATTGAGCACTCAGTCGGTCAAAAAAGTGTATCTTAACATATTTCACCGATTACCAAGTACTGGCCTAATTAGAGCATTACCTCAGACGAACTTGAATCTCTCCCGTCGATTGAGATTTTATTGAAGCCCCACGACGGTTCTCGATTCATCGGAGGCTCAACAGGTTGCACACGATAACAGTGTGCAGCTAAAAACTTTTTCTTAAAGCTCAAACCTAACAATGCCTGAATTGCCTGAAGTTGAAACGATGGTTCGTGGAATTCGCCCTGCTATGGAAGGGGCGAAGATTCTGGAGTTCGTTGCTTGCCCCTGTGAGAAGAAGCCCATCTCTCTGAAACCTAGCATCAAAGAGTTATCAAGTCGATTGCAGGGAGTCAAAGTTCAAGCTGTTGAACGACTCGCGAAGAGAGTTTTATTCAAGTTCAACACCGGAGAAATTGCTGTCTTCGAACCACGCATGACAGGGCTAGTGCTGGTCGCTGACCCTCCGAGCCAAGCCCACTTACGGTTCGAATTCCGTTTAATCAAGAACCGAAAAAAGAGTTCCGTCTGGATCTGGGACCGACGAGGTTTAGGAACCTTTCAACTTTACAGTGCCGAAGATTTCGAGGTTGCTCTGGGTGGAAATGTTCTCGGTCCCGATGCGCTGCTGATCGCCGAAGATGTGTTTGCGTCGCGCCTCAAGAAAACAAACCGTGAAGTCAAAGTTGCTTTGCTCGATCAAAAACTTGTCGCGGGTGTCGGAAACTTGTACGCCAGTGAAATTTTGCACGAAGCGAAAGTCCATCCTCAAAAAACCGCTGCCAAACTGACAAAGCCTCAATGCAAAAGAATCCATGCTGCGATGAATCGCATCTTGTTAGAAGCGATCGCATACGAAGGTTCGACGTTAAGCGACGGAACCTATCGTAATGCTCTCAACAAAGATGGCTCCTATCAAAACAAACATCGGGTCTATGCCAAGGGGGATGAGACCTGTCTCACTTGTCACAAATCTACAGTCATCAGAATTGTTCAAGCCCAACGCTCCACATTCTTCTGCGCTCGCTGCCAGAAGCGTTGAACTAATGTCGATGCGATTAAGCAATGGGTACAAAGCCGTGAAAAACGATAAGACGTGTTGCCTCGTCCACTGTGATTCCGCCAGGGACCGTTGCTTGATCATCTTGATCGTCTGGAATGCTTGACTCAGTCATCGATTTATTTTCCCACCAGTCGAGAGCTTTCTTGAAAGACCAGGAATTTGCGTTTGGACAATTCCCAAGAGCTTGAACGATCTCCATGACTGTCTGAGGTCGACTCTGTTTATTTTTTTCAAGACAAGACATGATCAGTTCAGCAAATTGGAGCGAACAATTCTCAACAGGAACTTCAGGGATTTGATCAATCTGAGCTCGCAAAATGTCAGTCAGAGTCAAACCGTGAAACAAAGGTTTGCCAGTTAAACAGAAATAAGCGACAGCACCTAACGCGTAGATGTCGGTCGACTCGTCGACGAGATCGGGAGCTTGAATTGCTTCAGGAGCCATGTATGCCGGTGTCCCGTAAAGCTTATTTGTACTTGCCAATTCCGGTATTCGGTCTTTCACTGCAACGAGTCCAAAGTCCAGAACTTTGACGAAGTCGTAAGCCCCAGCACAAACCGTCAATGCGATATTGTCCGGTTTAATATCTCGGTGAATCAGTCCTTTCGAGTGTGCCTCAGCGAGTGAACCGCAGACTTGGCAGAGTATGTGAATAATCCTCTCCTCGGGGAGCGGACCGTGGTTTCTAACGATATCTACCAGGTTCATTCCTTGTAGAAACTCCATGACGTAATAAAGCTCGCCTTCAGAAGTCATTCCATAATCGTAGACTTGTACGGTATGAGGACTCGAAAGTTCGCTGGTAATGTGGGCTTCAACTTCAAACTGCTCCAGGATTTGAGCAGACAAAGTTGAAGTTTTCAACATTTTCACCGCAGCGGGCCGTCTGAGCATTGAATGTCGGGCACGATAGACAACTCCCATTCCCCCCTGCCCTAGTTTCTCTTCCAGCGTATAACTGCCGACATTCCGCTCGACCCAATTCAATTCTGAATGATCATTATTCAAAGAAGCCATTGCGAGTCTGCTGAGTCGATCTGACAACGGAACTCTCGATTTCCCTCCACCGAACGATGCCTTGATTTCTTCGTCGACATCAGTGGCAACTTGTAGAAAATCGAACTCAGGAATTCGCTTCTGGAATTCCATGAGCCTCTGGATTCCATCGGGTTCTTGATTGAGTACACCAGGGAGTAAACTACTGATCGCAACTGCGGCAACTTCAGAATAGAGCAACTGAGGATCCTCTAGGATGGTTTCCGTTTCATGGTGCATGGCAACACAGGCGATCACTTCTTCCGCGAAGTTCCATTTGGAAAGCAGAGTTGCCGTATAAAGCGAATGATCACAACTCAAGACAGAGCGTTCGAACTCGACTAACCTCTCCTGTTTCTTCTGGAACGCTTCGTAATACTCATGCTCACACTTGAGTAATTGAGGGAGGACGAGATCTTGCAGCAGTGCTGCGATATATGAAATATCAACATCAACATTTAGAATTTCTGCCACACGTCGTGCATAAAGAGAACGCACCTGAGCTTCAATCAGAAACTCACTAGCCTGTTGGGTCGAAGCATGACCACCGCTCATCGAAGATTGAATCGCGGCACTCATCACCAGCATCTTGCACCTTTGGACTCCCAGCATTCCTATTGCTCGTGAAACGGAAGAAATCTTTCCCTTAAGCATCAGCTGACTACCATTGACAATTCTAAGCACACTGGAAGCGATCTCGGTATCTTTCTCGATGATGCCGCCTAATTCACTTAAGGGAGTCGCTGGTCGATCGACACATTGAATGAATTCTGCAACACATTGCGGCGGTCGAGGAACTTCAATTCGCATGGGGAGATTGGGGAGTTCAAAATCCTGCTGCCTATCTGCAATTATTTTTGCCCAGTGAATGCTCATTGTTGAATTGCTCTACAAGTAAGAGGAGGGAATCTCAAACTGCTGACGAATGTGAAAATTGATCACAAGAGTCGAGGTGACTCACCACCCCGCTGCCTCTACTCTAGCATTAGAATGAAGTCCGATGGCCTACACATTTTATCTGATAGAATCTTCGTACTTCGTTCGCGAGGAATAACCCACTAACAGGACACTTCACTTTACACACAGAGAGCAAAGCTGATCGGAGAATGCGTAAAAACTACTCACTGAGAAGTTTTTGCACGCTGCCTCGAAGAGCACATCACGAACTGTTAGTTTAATTCAACTGACTCAGGTCATTGTCCAGAAAACGATTCCATTTGTGAGAGGCGGCACGATTCCATGAAATTTCGCAGTAACATCTCAATCGCACTTTTGTTCCTTTTCACGTTTTCGTTCTTTTTTACAGAGAGCGTTCGCAACAATGTAGTCGCTCAAGAATCCACTCCAGCGAAGAGTGAGTTAATAGGAGACGGAGTCAGCGATAATTTTCAGGCAATCACAAAGATCATTAACGAAAGCAAACAAAGCCTGAAACTTCCGAAAGGCGTTTACCGCATCTCTCAAACAATTGAAATCCACCTCGATAAGACGGGACCAATTTCGATTTCGGGAGATGGCTCTTCCACTATCATTATGGATGGCGCAGGACCAGCATTTCGTTTTATCGGGACACACGAAGGAACCGCTGCGCCCAAGACCGTTAAAGAGAATGTCTGGCAGAATCAGCGTTCTCCAATGATCGATGGGATTGAGATCATAGGGAACCACCCCGAAGCAACAGGCATCGAAGCTACAGGGACCATGCAATTAACAGTCACTCGGGTTGTATTAAGAAAACTGCACCATGGGATACATCTCGTCAAACGCAATCGAAATGTTCTGATCTCAAACTGTCACATTTATGAAAACAGCGGCGTGGGAATCTTCTACGACAACGTCAACCTGCATCAGTCCAACATTATTGGTTGCCACATCAGCTACAACAAACTTGGCGGGATTGTGAACAAAGGAGGAGATGTCAGAAATATCCACATTGGAACGTGCGACATCGAAGGGAATATGGGCGGCGCAGGCTCAACGCCGAGTGCGAATATCGAACTCGACTGCCGAGGCGGTTCGGTCGCAGAGGTCGCCATCGTCGGCTGCACAATTCAGCACGATCATACTTCACCAAACTCTGCGAATATCCGCTTTCATGGTGAAAGCACTCCACGACCGTTTACAGACGAAACTCGACATGGACATCTCACCATCGCTGACAATGTTCTCTCAGATGTACAGGTGAATGTAGAGGTCACAAACGCCAGAAGTGTCGCGATTACAGGCAACACCATGTGGAAAGGTTACGCCCATAATCTGAAAGTCACTGGCAGCGAAAGTGTCGTCATTTCCGGAAACATGCTAGACCGAAACCCCCGGTACCACTACGGAGATGGAGCTGGCAGCAACAACGCAGTTCTATTGAAAGACTCCAAAGGAGTGACTTTTGCTGGAAACCACATCACCGCTGTCACAGGAGGAAAAGGAGCAGTCGTCGTCGACAGTTGCGAACGAGTCAACATCAGCGGCTGCACGATTCTTGATTCATCACCTATTGGGATTCTCCTCACCGAAACGCGTCAGTCAAAAGTTTCCAGCTGTCTAATATTGGGAGAAAACTTGAAACAAGCAGTCCAGATCGAGGGCGGTACTCAGAATATCTACTCAGAATAAACGACGTCGAATTCCCTTCATTAGCTGCCCACTTAAGCGTGGGCTACCAATGTGCTTCTAAATCACCACAAACCTGCCATGGGACCAGTCCAGATTCGAAATTTATTCAGATTGAACATTGCTCTATGTTCTGAAAAGAGGATGCAGTATTATTATTGAAGAGTATTGTGACTCGGGGAGATATCGAAATGGTAGAACAACCACTGCTGCAACAATGGCGAGAACGTCTGGCAGAGATGGAGTTCCAATTGTCGCAACCATCTCAGCTCGCTTGGTATTATGAAATTCAAGCACGAATCTTGAAGTACCTGATTTCTCGCTATGAACACGCTCCGGTCTTAAAAAATTCATGTTCAGGTCAGTCTGATCAGCAACAAGGTTTGGTCTCTCCGTATTTCAAAATAGTTTCTCCTGTTCATCGGGAAGTTCGGAACCAGGCTCAGATTCGAACGATTCTTGATCGAATCGCAGATGTGAGT
>JABJMI010000949.1 GCA_018659505.1 Planctomicrobium sp. | reverse complement strand
CATCACCGCGACGATCTATCACACTCTCGGAATCCCAGCCCACAAAGAGTACATCACTCCCTCCGGTCGCCCTGTGACACTCGTCCCCGAAGGACGTGTTCTTAATGAGGTTTTTGCGTAGGTCACCTTGATTACTTTAACCTGTGATGGCAGACTCCGTTTCGATGATTGCCATTCTTGGATTTTTGAAGACTGTTCCAAAGAATTTCAAATTCCACAAAGAATTGACTTCATCTGAAAGTGTGAATCAAAAGAGAAGAACTCTTTTAGTTCAGCTTGTTGTGGGAGCGGGCTTATACCTTGCGGTCGATTGATGCACTGAAGTCCGTTCCAATTGAAGTTCTCGCAGGAACATGAAAGATAGTTCATGCTGTCCAATGCAGTTGAAGAGTTTCCAGAACACCAGATCGTCCTCTTAGGGATTGGTCATACGAACGCGTACGTCCTCGCTCAATGGAGAAAGAACCCCATTCCAAATGCGAGGCTGATTTGTATTTCCGATCATTCGAAGGCGACGTACTCGGGAATGTTGCCAGCTGTCTTAGCAGGTCAAAAACCGATTAATGCGATGGAAATCGATCTCGTTGAATTGTGTGCCGCTGCAGATGCAACTCTATTGATCGATGACGTCGTTGGGCTCGACCGCGAGAAACGAGAATTGCAACTCACAGACCACCCGCCGATTGTTTTCGATGTCTTAAGTATCGGAATCGGTTCAGTGCCAGAGACTACTGAGCTTGATACTCAACAAGATCACGTTGTCACAATCAAACCGATGCAAACATTCCTTCAGCGTTTGCATCGCTCACTACATCGAGAAGAATGTGAAACCGGCTCACCGCTGCGCATCGTTATCATTGGTGGAGGTGCAGCTGGAGTAGAAATCTGTTGCTGTTTACCTGGATTTATTGATGGGCAAAATATCAACACTCCATATCAGCTCACTCTAGTCAATCGTGGTGAACAGATTCTAGCAGGTAGTTCTAGGAGCGTACGCTCTCGAGTAAATAGAACGCTTCGAAAGAAAGGGGTCGAGATCATCTTGAATCGGGCGATTAAGCAAATAAATTCCGAATCTGTGATCTTTGACGGTGGAGAGCGATTGGAAGCTGATCTTGTCATTTTGGCGACCGGGGCAACTGCACCGCCACTTCTAAAAGAACTTGGGCTTCCATTGAGCGAAAAAGGCTTTCTACTGACTGATGCGACTTTGCAGTCTGTGTCGAGTGCTCCAATCTTTGCAGTTGGCGACACCGGAACGATTCAAGGCGAGGAGACTCCCAAAGCTGGTGTCTATGCAGTTCGCCAAGCACCCATCCTGTGGGAAAACATTCAGCGTCTGATCAAAGACCAACCTCTGCGAACGTATCATCCGCAACATTCATTTTTACGGCTGCTCAATACGGGTGATGGCTCTGCGATCGGAGAGTGGTTTGGGTTCAGTATGGAAGGGAAGTGGGTACTTTCCCTCAAAGATCGTATCGATACTGCCTTTGTGAAAAAGTACCAAATCCCACCCTTACCTCAAAACAGACGAGCTTCGAGTTAGCTGCAAGAATCGGAGTCTTCAATACTAAGGAAGCACGTTTAACACCGTCCGATAGTATCGTTTTTCAGCCTCGCGCATCTAACCAATTTAGGTCTCGAATTCCTCGATCACGGGATTCTGCGAGGCAGTCAAGAGTCGCCTTCGCGAGCAGTCAGATCGTCCAGAAGACGTACCACCAGAGTAAGGTGGATAACTGAGCGATGATTCTCTGGCTGACAAGGGCAGGTCAACAAGTGTCGAAAGTAAAGTAGTATACTTTTTTGTCTCAGAGAGAGTTGCTGCAGTGGGAGAAAGTTTATTGTCTTCTTAAAGAATGTTGCAATACCTCACAAAAACAAAGAGCGACAGGAGATAGTTCATCCTGTCGCTCTTTGCCAGAAGCGGAGAGAGGGAGATTCGAACTCCCGGTGAGTTACCCCACGCCGGTTTTCAAGACCGGTGCATTCGGCCACTCTGCCATCTCTCCGTGTATTTAGTTGTAATGAGATTTTGCATCAAAATATGTGATGCCACTATTTCAGCCAGAGGAGTCTAACAATTCTTTCTCTGTTCGCAAACGATCTGCCTGAATCGTGACAAAAAACAGGCAAGAAAGGTTCACTTGTGTGCTAATTTGCTAGTTTTTCGGGTCTTGGAGTACAGGATATCATTGCCTTGATTGATTCTCTTCTGACATATAGGTCGCATCATTGGGCTGACTAAGTTGGAATTCAGTTGCCCACGCCTAAATTGCTCTCAATATCCTGAGCCTTCTGAGACATGAAGAAATTTCTTAATTTCAACGGATCAACGACTTCCTGCTCACCATGTTCTTCACGTGTATACTTTCCGACATCTTGAATCCAGGGATCGCTAGTCTGCCCGGCTGGATTCTCTCTGGCACTATTATTTTCTCGATAACCAACCGTTTGAGTGAATCGATTCGAGAGAAATGATGACTGGCAGCCTGTGCAAATTGTCACAGCAAACAGGCACATTATGAATTTATTAGCAGACATGGATTGGTTCCACGCGGAATTTTGATCGAAAGATCGGGAAGGGATAT
>JABJMI010000100.1 GCA_018659505.1 Planctomicrobium sp. | reverse complement strand
TGGATTACCGAAGCCCTTTCCATTCCGGTCACCTCTCTTATACCTATAGTCGCCTTCCCTCTTTTTGGTGTGCTTAGTTTTAGCGACGCCGCATCAGGCTTGGGCAACCACGCCATCATCCTGTTAATGGGCGGTTTTATGATGGCCAAGGGCCTGGAAAAATCCGGCGTGCACCGCCGCATGGCCCTGGGAATTTTGCACGCAGTTGGCGCTCGGGGCGGCAAACGCATAGTGATTGCCTTTATGTTGACCTCGGCACTGCTGTCGATGTGGATTAGCAATACCGCCACGACAATGATGATGCTTCCAATTGCTTTAGCGCTGCTGCAAACTCTGAGGGAATCCGTTCAGGCATCTGGAGACGTGACTGACACAAAAGCAGTCGATCAACTCACCATCCCTTGTCTATTGGGGATTGCGTACGCTGCCAGTATTGGTGGACTCTCGACGTTTGTTGGAACGCCGACCAATGTCAGTTTTCTAGGATACTGGGATGAAAACTTTGTCATCGATAAAGGGTATGAATCTCTTTCTATGGCGGAATGGATGGTCTGTTTTGTCCCCTTAAGTATTACTCTGTTATTCATCGCTGGCCTAGTGATGACTTGGGGAATCAAGCCGCTTCCAAATGCTGAAAAGTTAAGTAAGGCATTCTTCCGCGAACGACTTGCTGCCTTGGGAAAGGCATCCCGCACCGAACGGCGCGTCTTCACAATCTTCCTCACAACAGCGTTACTGTGGGTCTTCCGCAAACCGTTGATGTTCGAGTCTGTTCAAGTATTGCCCGATTGGCCCAGTCTTATCATCTGGCTCGGGGGATTGTGCAACACAAACCTCGACTTCTTCCGCACCATGGTTCAGGATTCCACTATCGCGATGGCAATGGCATCTTTGTTGTTTCTCATTCCAGGTGAAGAGAACCCAAACGGTCAACGCTCTTCAATCTTAACTTGGGAGATCGCAGAAAAAGCCCTGCCGTGGGGAATGATTCTCCTTATCGGCAGTGGATTCGCCATGGCAAAAGGATTCGAGGAGACAAAGCTTGCGGATTGGCTGGGTATTGAATTCGCGAATTTGTTTGCCAACCAATCGCCAACAGTTTTGATTCTGGGAGTCTGCTTAATGGTGACCTTCCTGACGGAATTCACTACCAATGTTGCAACTGTCAACACATTACTTCCCACGCTGGCAGCCATGAGCCTGCAACTCGATATCGACCCACGAATGCTCTTAATTCCGGCAACCGTCTCAGCAAGTTGTGCCTTCATGTTGCCAATCGCCACACCACCGAATGCAATTATCTTTGGATCGGGAAAAGTCCCGATCAGTTCAATGATCCGCTATGGAATCCTCCTAAATATCGTCGGAGCTTTTTTAGTAACAGCTGTCACCCTTCTAATAGCCAATCGAGTCTTCGGATTTTGAATACTGACTGTCGGCTTTCGAAACTATCGCTCACGCTGAAACATAAACTGATTGCAACCCAATCCTCGCGTCTTTTTAATGTTCAACAGTTTGAACTTTCGAACTTCATAGAAGATACGAATTTCATCCGTTTTAGCGACTTCAAACGGGAGACCACCTAACCAGTCAATCCAGTCGTGGGTGGCAGACATTCCTCGATGTCTTCGATAGGTTGCAAACTCATTGCGTCGGCGGATGATGCTTGCTACGACGAGCCTCAATGAAAAATATGGAATGAACAGTATTAGCATGGCATAACGTCCAATGGTCCCCGAGCAATACATCTTCTTGACTTGCAACCAGAAACTCGAACGTAAGCCCTGATCGTTGTAGATGGCGAGAGCAACTTTGCTGTCTGGTTTTGTGAGCAACAGTGTGTTCTCAACCGCTTGCCACATGTCGCCTGTATGATGCAGCACTCCCCAGGAATAGACGATGTCATACTTGCCGAGTGATTTCAGATAGTCTTCATCCAGTGCTGAGCCAGTTTCGACCACCCAGTCTTCGTCATCAGGGAAGTAACGAGAGCGAAGTTCGTTGGTACAGGCGACCGATTGAGGGTCAAAATCGAAGGAGTGAACCTTCGCTCCCAACCTGCGTGCACACAAGGAAAAGAGACCACTGCCTGAACCGATGTCGACGAAAGTTTTTCCCTGAAGATCCTGTTCGAGAAGCAACTCCTTCAAGGACTCCTCAGCGATCTGAATACGATCTTCGTTGAGGGTTTTCAGAAATGCCTGCCAGTTCGCTCCAAAGGCGAATCGTTCACCGGCTTCAATTTCCTGTTCAGCGGACTTCATGCGACCGAGTGACCTGATGAGATAGGACTGTTTGCTTCACTTCAGCCATCTGAAGTGATCATCTTGAACCAATTGTAACAAGCGACAATACTTTGATTCTGAAATTTACCACAGAGATCACCGAGGAC
>JABJMI010000101.1 GCA_018659505.1 Planctomicrobium sp. | reverse complement strand
GTCGGAACTTTGGAATTGAGTGTCCTTTGCGTTGTGTTACGCAAACGCTTCACGCACCCTGATCACTGACCTATTTTCCGTTCTCCCATCTTGCCGACGACTTGAGGTAGTGCTGTCAAAACCGAAACATCGACAGCGATTAACCGTTCTAGAAGTTTGTCAGGAATTTCACCCGAACAAGTTTTGGAAAGCATCTTTTCATGGTGTTGTTACTGATGAACTTGTGCTCTTACAGTCTTTGACAATGCCTTCCAATAATGATGGATCGAAGACCGAAGTTGCTTCCGAAAAAGCCCCCAGCGGTCAGGAGGCACATCCAATTGAAGTTCAAGCTTAAATTGGGTGGCACGCCCAGAACGAAAATTTAATGTAGCGATGGGCGTGGTGAGCGGGAAGTTTGCTTTGTTGTTCGCTTCGTAGCCTTGATGAACGATCTGCTTGGAACACACCTCAACTTCAAAGTTGCCACGCGCATCCTTTCGCTTCGCTACGCTCTGGGTGTGCCACCCGGATCGGAAAACGAGCCTGCCGAAATTACTCTTTCACACTCACCACTCGATGGAAATGCAGTTCCACTTCGCGGTCGATGACGCGGCGTAGACCTTCTGCCAAGCAGACGGGTTCGTTGTCGCTTTCGCCTCGTTGAATGATCTCTTCAAGTGGTGTTCCGGGGGGAACGGTGAAGGTGCTTTGCTGAATAATTTGATTGCCAGCATCGAGTTCCGGCACGATGAAATGGCAGGTCGCTCCGTAGGTTAGCATGTGGTGGCTGTACGCATCGTGATACGGTCGGAAGCCGGGAAAAGATGGCAGCAGACCGTGATGCAAATTGATGATGCGACCGCCTGCGAATTCCCAGCAGGCACGCGGCGGAACGATTCTCATATAGCGGGCAAGTACGATGTAGTCGACATCGTATTCATCAAATAAATCGACGAACTTTTCATCGTCAGGGTTTCCTTTCGCATCGCCGATGTTGTGGAAATCAATCCCGAATTGATCAGCGATTCCGCGACATCCATTGCGGTTCCCAATGATGACTGGCACAGTCGCGTTGAGTCGTTTGTCTCGAATTCCTCGTAGAACAGCTAAGGCTGGTTCGGGACGATAGGTGGTGCAGAGAGCAATGCGTGGCGGACGTTGATGTTCATCGCGAGCCCAGACTCGAACTTTTAAGCCTTTCAATTCTCCGATCTGAGTCATTCGTTCTCGCAGGACCGAAATCGATTCAACTTCTGTTGGCCACTCCATGCGAATGATCATCGCGAAAAGCTGCTCGCTGTCCCGGTCATACATTTGTATTTCGTGCAGATTGGCTCCCGACTGTGTCACGTAATGGACAATCGGGTCCGCCAGACCTCGGTTATCAGGACCGACCGCAGTGATGATTACCTGCATCGATTTGTGTTCCTCAATTTATTGCGTCCGTGCGCTGAGCGGGCAAAGCAATCTCAGTTTCTTTTCAATGTTGACTCTACAGTGAATTTAGTCGCTTTCCCGAGATAATGAAAGGATTGAATAATAGACACGGTTTCTGGAATGAAAAATGAACAGAAGGGCGCGGAGGGAGCAGAGAAAACAACTTAATGGACAAATAATTTGATGTCAGGTGGCGACTTAAAGTAAAGACTTTGCTTTCCATAATCTGTTAAGAATGTTTAGCCACGGAGATCACCGAGAACTCAGAGGAAAGAAGTGTTGAGAATTTGAGTCTGCCCTATTGTCTTGATTTGCACGGATTAAAAAAAACTGCCATTCAAATTCATCTGATCTGCGTTCATCCGCATCATTGTGTGGTGATCCGCTTTCTCTTTCTTGCTCCTCTGTGTTCTCGGTGACCTCTGTGGCAATCTTAAAGCTCTTCACTTATGCAACGAATCATTGGGTAATATTTGGTTACTGCAGAGCTTTCCTAAACAGAACCCCCAAAAATCCTCTGCTTCCTTCTGTTCAATTCTTGTTCGTGTACGATGACTACTAACCATTGACTGGCGAGTTTTTCTCAAATTCTCATGCATACGTTGAAATCTCTCGACACATCTTCATTACATCGCTTGCAGTTCGAGAAGTCTCTGAACAGAATAGTGGCTTCTTAGGAGAAACAATTTGTAAAGGATTGAAAGCCAGCAATATGGGCGGAGCGTACGAGAATCAGTTTGATGAGGAAGCCCCCCTCATTCGGCAACTGACTAAAGGTCAGCGACGAGTCCTCGGAGTTCTTGTTGAAAAGGGACTCACAACCCCTGGGCAATATCCGCTGACTTTGAAGGCAGCCACAACGGGAGCCAATCAAACGAGTAATCGTGATCCAGTGACAAGCTTTTCAGAGACCGCTGTCTGGGAATTGCTTGACGAAGTTCGCGAACTTGGGTTGATATCGGTTGTGCATCCCGAGTCAGGCAGGACTGAAAGATATCGTCATTATCTTCGGCGTCGCTACCCGTTTAACGAACAGCAACTCGCGATCATGACCGAGTTGTTCCTGAGAGGTCGTCAACAGCTTGGAGAATTACGAGCACGTGCCAGTCGAATGGTTCCGATTGAGAACCTTGATGCGCTCAGGCGAGAGTTGACTTCGCTCTTGGAGCAAGGCTTCATTCAAGCGAGTGGTTCACTGGAACGACGCGGGATTGAAGTTGACCATAACATGTATATGGACAACGAAGGCGGCAAAGTTGAATCGACAACTGCTTCTGCTGCCGAGGTTCCACAGCAATTTATTAAACAGTCCGAGCCAACGACTTCGCAGCCGACGCAGGTCCAACATAGCGATGTCAGCGCCAGTGAGTTTAGCGACTTGAAAGACGAAACAGCGATTTTGCAAAGCGAAGTAGAAGACCTGAAACAGATCGTTCAGGAACTCCAGGATAGTCTCGACGACTTGCGAAAGAGCTTGGGAGCTTAGCGCGACCTATAGAGCTAAACTATATCAAAAGACAGATTCAACTGAGGTCGCTGGTCTAGTGACTAGGGATTGAGGGGCAAGGGTAAGTAAGATTGAAAAGCGACAAACTATCGATCGAGCATCTTAACTAAAGTCATATTCTCCGTGCCTCAGCGTCTCCGCGGTGAATTTTTTTTGATCATAAAATTCACTGAATCATTGATCGTAACTATTTAATCAGGGAAACCAGTTGCCACTACACAACCTACAAAGTTACTCCCTGAATTTCTTCACATCTGATTTGCTTCGCGTTTGTGTCACGATCTGTCTGATTTCGGTGTCTCTTTGTTCGTCCATCTCTGCACAAGATAGCGTCGAGATTATTGCCCCAGGTGTTACAGCTCCAAATTTAGAACATGAAGAGATACAGCAGGAAGAATCTCCATCTCACGTCGACGACAATTATTCCCTCTCAGCAGCAGTTGCCAGAAACTATGATCTTGAACAAATGGTTCGGTCAATCATCGAAGGGATTCAGAGTGAAAGTCATGCTAGAGTCGCAGAATTGATCACGGAAGCATTAGAGAAACCCGACGAAGGATTTGTTGAGTATCGAGGAACATTGCATCGCTTAAAACCTGTGATTCGGCAACTCATTCTTTCTTTGCCTGAACTAACTCTCGAAGCATATCACCGGCAGGCTTCTCAATCAGCGAATGCTGCATTCGCTGATGCTATCGACTCAGCTGATCTCTTAGAACTCGTCGCAGTAGTTAATCAGTTTCCTCACACGCCTGAAGCGGTACAAGCACAGGAACTTATTATCTCGAGTCACAGGGATCGTGGCGATTTCGATAAAGCGGCGTTACTTCTTCAGAATGCCATTGAAGATTCAAAAAAGTCGTCGGCTATCGACCTCAGACCGCGACGTCTTGCTCGCTTGCAAGAAAGAGTCATGGACGTGTCGGCCGAGGATCAAAGCAAAGAGACACTGCCGAAAGGTTTTCGTCCTTCTGCGATCTCGCTGTGGTCAACTGAAAACAATCTCTCTTCAGGGAGTATCGAGTTAATTGAAACGGGACATCGTGATTTACGCGAAAACGGATTGACGCCATTCTCTCCCTGGACCGCTCAAGTGATAGGTCAGAATTTATTTTCCGTGACTCCCACTCAATTCGAAGCAAGAGATCGTGCCTCCGGTGAACTCGTTTGGTCGAGATCGCTTCCACAATATGGTGCCAGAATACTGGAGACATTAACCGCTGCCGATAATCCGCTGCGGTCGTGGAACATTTCTCAATCAGTCCTCTTTCGTATCTTTGGAGAATCACTCTACTCAAGTTTTTCACAAGACGGAAACTTCATCTATATTATTGAAAAAAAAACTGATGGTGGCGTCATTTCGGGGATCGAACTCAAGGACCAAACAGCCGCAAACCAGATCGTCTGCTTAGATGCGAAGACTGGACAGGAAGTTTGGAAGAATTCCACGGTCAACAAGTCGAAAGCTTATTTATGTAGTCCTCCACAAGTCTGGGGCAATGAATTACTTTTAATTGCAGAGTATAGGGGGAATCCGCAAATTCAATTGATTGCCTTGGACAAAGTGTCAGGTAAATACATTCGAAGTTTGCCCCTAGCAGAGATTGCTCGTCCGATAGAAGCAGAATGGTTTTCGGAACGTGATGGTCGGCGACAGAAACTCGCTTGTCCGATCAAGATTGTTGGTTCGAAAGCATATTGCCCAACAGGTGCTGGATTGCTCGCTGCGATTGATTTACTCGACTGGACTGTCGACTGGGTGTATCGCTATCCCCGGCATGATGTGCAACGCTCCGGGACAGGACTGGGGAGACCAAAGATCGGACTCACCGGTTACCAATGGTGGAGCGACTGGCATGAAATTCAGAATGTCGTATTTGATGAGCACATTGCTTTTGCGTCACCCGAAAATAATGAACTGACTTTGTTGAATCGCCATACTGGTGAAGTTCTTTGGACGGCGTTGCGAGAAGATGGTCTCTACGTTGCCGCCGCTAGTGCTAATCGAGGGGTTCTCGTGATCGGCAGCGATTTCGCACGTTCTCATTCGGTCACTTCAGGAGAAATCCTCTGGAAGACTCCGCTGAATTTCCCTGCTGGTAGAGGTGTCTTGATTGGCGATGCTTATGTTTTGCCTGATAGCGAGCATGGTTGGAGTTCATTGGATCTTCAGACGGGAGAGATCACTCACTCGCCGCTCAACATGTCTTCGCAACTCGTCTCCTACTCGCTGCCGGATGTTTCCACTCCCCGAAATTTCGTCACTGTAGACGATGAACTCTATGAGATGAGTTTTCGAGGAATCGAACGTATGCAGTCAGTTGAATTTGCTTCAAAGAAAGCCGGGACATTTTCAAAAACTCAACGATTCCTGCACCATATCGAAGACGGCTCTGGGACCGCAGAATTTGACCTACTGAAGTTTTCAACAGAGGAAGAATTTTCAATGGAACCTCTGAGTCGCCTGCTCGATCAAGAACTCTTGAAGCAATTTTCTGGTAAATTTTCTGAAAAGAAAGAAATCCTGCAAGCACTTCCCATCTCCGAAGAGTTCACACTCAATTGGTTTTGTAACACGCTCGTAAATTCACTGGCTGCCAAAGATATGGAGTCTGTTCGCGATCTCATGACAAACCATCTGTCAGTGTCGCTGATGTCGAGATTCAAACCCAATCGAAAATCTCGCGTGAGGCTTGATCGCTGGCTTCTGTCGACTTTGCAGCTGGCTTATTCTTCATTCTCCTCAATGGAGAAAGCTGCCTTAAACGAGACGATTCAGGCAGCCATGAATTCTCGATTACTCGATAATCCATCGGACAATGAATACTTCTTCGACTTTTTCAAAGGGACACCTTGGGCGTTCGCTCAAAATGAAGGTGCAGCGGCATCTCCAGATTTGCAACAAATTATTGAAGATGAAATCCAGCAAGCAAAAGAAGCCGTTCGCAAGTCTGTTTTCTTGAAGAAAGAAGCCGATGAGTCAACACAATGGTCAGCGAACGAACCGAAGGTTACTACCATCTCGCGACCCTCCGCCAATGTCTTCTTCGAATCTGTCCCGATTAAAAATATCGATGGAACGCCTTACACCGATTTCAATCTGGAGATTGAATTCCCCGGTCATCGCGGCGTTCGTTTCTTCGGGAAACATTGGTCACGACCATGGCCTGCTTATCTGCCTCGGACTGAAAGGTCACTGAGGTTAGAAAATGAACTCGTCAACGCCTGGGCTGTAGGGCAATTGATTGTGTTGCAGGTAGGCTCTGAAGTTTACGGCTTCAGCCCGTTCACGGCGGAAGGTCATCGGGGAGCGAAGCTACTGTGGCCTGCTAAAGGAGAACCCATTGATACTCTGGGGGACCGGTCGAATCATATGCTTTCGTTTCAAACGAAAGTCATCCCCGAACGGATTGGATTTCCAAAATCGCCTGCCCAACGTATGAATGAATTTGGACATTACGCGACCGCTGTCGGACCTGTCCGCGCGGGATACTTTTGTATCCAACAAAAAGGGATGTTCGTCGCTTTTGAAACGGCAACCGGGAAAGAGATCTGGCGACGTTACGACCTTCCAGAACAAGCAACGTGCTTCGGAGACGAAGAGCATGTTGTCGTGCTTGAACGGCTTGAAAATCGAATACAAACGCTGTCAGCTTTAGATGGAACAGAAGTCAGCGTTCGAAACAGCTCAACAATCAACAAGTCCATACTTTCAGCATCGGGGACATATTGTTTGTTGGAATCCGGGATCGGACGACAGGATTCGACAACACTTTTGAAGCAGGACCAACCGACAGAAACTCTAACTTTGGAATGGGTCAATCTTGTCAGCGGTGAAACGGTCTGGAAGAGAACCTGGAACGAGCCAGCGATTCCATTTGAAATTGATGGTCGTTGGCTAGGTGTCTGTCTTATAAGTGGCCAGATCGAGATCATTAATCTTGAAACAGGAAACTTAGTCGCTAACCACAAGGTCGATCTTCCAAAGGAGGTTTCCAAAATCGCTTGTCATGTCAGCGATCAGGATTTCCTGGTCTTGGTCTCAGGGAAGATCGAGGATGAAAAACTGCTCAATGCCACTCAACTCAACGGCGGATATCGAAGAGCTCTGATTGATGGACCGATTTTCTGCATGAGTCGAGTAGAGGCAACTCACCTTTGGACAAATCAGCTTGAGAACGCAGTCCTTCCACTCGATCAGCCTGTTGATTTGCCCGTGTTTGTCACTGCTGGGAGTCGTTTTCCAGAGGAGATCATGGATGACCGCTCGCCTGGCAGTCGTATTCAATTGTTTAATCGACGATCTGGGAAACTCCTCTACGAGTCTGAATCACTCAGTCCTTCATCACGGTACAGCGTCAATGGACATCTCGAATCTGGAAAAGTGACACTCACAACCCGTGAAGCAATCGTGACAGTCGAATATCCGACACAAGACGAATAAGTCTCAGCGAATTCTATAAGGTCCGTGAATTCTTTTCTGCTTAAAATTCATTGATCGCAATTGGTTGTAGAGCGCATTATCCTCTAGAATACGCACACCTTACTGGCAGGAATCAGTAGGATGCTCATGTTTCTCAAGGAAGAACTGCACCCAAAATCTTATGTCTTTTCGCCGAACACATCGCTTACTCATCTTGTTGTCCCTCTGGATTGGCATTCCGGGTTTGGTCTGCGCTCAAGACGCAACTGCCGAGAAAACTCCCGCAGAGACCACAACCCCAGAGTTCGAAACCGTCACACTGGAGCAAGTTGAAGCTTTACGGACTCGTATCGAGAACGCTGCCGAACTGACGCCCGAAGCGAAAAAGCCTGCTCAAGATCTGATTCAGAATGCCTTGATCAGTCTCACAACAGCGACGGACATGGTAGTGCGTGATAAGAAGGCAAAGGATGACCTAAATGACGTCGACAAGAAACGAACAAAGCTTCAGGCTGACCTCGACGCAATAGAAAAACAGAACGGGATGCGACAAGAAATCGCTGATCTCAAAACAGAACTTCAAAGCTACATCACTAGACTACGAGATACGACAGGCTCACCAGACTCAAATGTTGATCAGTTCTTAAAGTACGAACAGACCTTAGCTAAGAAGAAAAATGACCTTATTCAAGCACAGGCTGATTTGGACGCTGTCGAAGCGAAAATAAATGGACGGACTGAACGTCTAAGAATTCGCAATGAACGAATCAAAGCGATTCCTGCAGAAAAAGAGAACATTCAAAAGCAAATCGACTCGCTGCCAGCAACATCGGATGATCTGCTTGGAGAGGCGAAACGCTATTCTTTGCTCGCAGAACGTCAACGACTCGATCTAGAACCGACCGCACTCCAGTCAGAAATTGCTCGCAGCAGTGCCGAAGAAGCAGCAACGATCTCTCAGCTTGAACGTCAATATAGAAGTCTTGTTCTGGAGCAACGAAAACAGGAAGTCCAACTCTACACCGAGACTTTGACCCGTGCTCGTGAAATTGATGCATCAAATCGAAAGTTAGATGCACAAAAGAAACTTGAATCTGCCAAACAGTCAGAGAACTTGTGGGAACAACTCCTCGTCGAGGTTTACGAGAAAAATGTTTCGATCATTAATGAAGAATTACAGGTTCAATCTGATCTAAAAAAAATCCATGACGATATCGATGATGTCTCGAATGAACGTATCGCACTTTCTGAGGAGTTTGAGCAGATCAAAACCCGCTCGGGGCGAACAGGCTCAAGTCGAGCTTTCGGAATCCGCTTGAGGCAGCAACGTAACACCCTGCGTGATGCAAAAGTACTGCGGTATAAAGCGTATCAAGACATGCTGCCTTACGAAGCGGCTCAACTCAAGTATTTCGATACTCGTGATGACCGTAAACCACTTGATGATATTGAAGAAGAGATTGATGCCTTGCTGCAAAAGGTCATCACTGATCCGAAAAATGAAGATGAATCAGGGCTGGAACTTTCCGACGAAGAGAATTTGGCTTTAAAGAAACGCTACCAACAAATAGAAAATCGCTATCGCGAAGCGTACAGCCAACAACGCGAATACCTTTCACAGGTAATCACAGCATACGACAAGTATCTTCAGGAATTAGAGAATTACGAAATCGAGCAACTCCAACTCGCTGATCTCAGTGAACAGGTCGCTGACTATATCGATGAACGCGTGCTTTGGATTCGCAGCAACGACCCCATTAGCGTCGATCAAATCACTGCGGATGTTCAAAGTCTCTCGATATTGACTGACAAAACGAAATGGCAACTCATCCTCAAAAGTCTCTCTCTCGACTTTTGGAGACATTTGTTTGTTTACATCCTGTTTTTCGTGATCTGGGTTTTTCTGTTTGCGACCCAGGCGAAGCAAACGGTACGAATTAAACAAACAAGTAAGAAAGCTGCCAGCCGACTCAACACGTCTCTAAAACCAACAATTCAATCCCTGCTAATGACACTCAGTAAGTCGTGCATCTTGCCGTTGCCGATTCTCTTTTTCAGCTGGAGGTTAATGGAAGGCTCAAGTTATTTTGATCAAGAAGAATCGACAACAACCAACTTGTTACTCTTGGCAATGAATTTGCGCTCGGTCGGAATCACCCTGTTAGTCCTTGAATTCATTCGCAATGTGCATCGACCACAAGGATTGGCACAAGCCCACTTTAATTGGCCTGGGAAAGCCTGTGAAATTGTCAGCTATCAAGTTCGCACCTTCATTGTGATAATTACCCCTTTAATGATCCTCATTGCCATTTTGGATGCCTGGAAATCTGATGGTGACAGCGAAGTTCTGGCTCGTCTTTTTGCTATCGGCATGTACCTGTTATTGGCTTATGCACTACATCGACTGACTGACAACGAGAAAGGGGCGATTAGTCCCTGGGTTCAGCAGAACAGAAACGGATGGGTTGATCGATACGCCACTCTTCTCGATTTGTCAGCGATTTTCATCCCCATCACATTCGCGGTTTTGACCGGTATCGGTTTCAGCTACACAGTAACACAGCTGGCAACAAAATTATCATTAACAGTTGTTCTATTGTTCGGCGTGCTGTTTATTCGTTCCTTCCTGTTTCGCTGGTTAAATCTGCGACATCGTCGAATGGCTGTGGAACAGGCACGGGAAGCTCGTGCCGCATTGGCACAGGAAGCGAAAAATTCTGCCACACCGAATCAGGCAATTCAGCAGGATGCACAAGAGCAAAAGGTTGTTCTCGCAGAACTGAGTGCACAAACCAAGCGATTACTCAACACCACCATCGTCGTGATGTCACTGATCGGATTCTGGTTCATCTGGACAGATGTTTTACCTGCACTGCACTATTTCGATGAAATCGCTCTGCCGGGAACAACGATTCGTATTCCAGCGATCTTCTCCGCAATTGTGATCGCAATTTTAACAACAACAGCTTCCAGGAATATCCCTGGTCTACTGCAAATTACCTTGCTGGAATGGTTGCCGTTACAAAAATCGAGTCGCTACGCGATTGCAGCTGTCACTCAATATATCATTGCGATTGTCGGTCTTCTGGCAATTAGTGGAACATTGAACATCGGTTGG